>NZ_VBZC01000003.1:0-93956 GCF_005786655.1 Streptomyces montanus | reverse complement strand
CAGCAGACAGCCGACTCGGAGAGAAATTTTTCGAGGAAGAGCCACGAGCGGGAACGTTTTAGGCCTGGTTGGATGTTGACCCTGGTACGACAGCTCGTCGAGCTAGAGAAGAGGCGACGTGACTACTGTTCTGACCCCCGCGAGCCCGCTGACGGCCGCTGACCGCTGCGACCGTTGCGGCGCCCAGGCATATCTGCGCGTCGTGCTCCTCAGCGGTGGTGAACTGCTCTTTTGCGCCCACCACGGTCGCAAGTTCGAGCCGGAACTCAAGAAGATCGCCGCTGAGATACAGGACGAGACGGAGCGGCTGACGGCCGCCCCGGCAAGCGCCAACGACGAAGAGCGTTGACACTTCGCATCCACGACGAGCCAGCTCCGGCACAGGCCGGTTGCCCGGGCGGCCACCCCTCCTTCGAGGGGTGGCCGCCCGGACTCGTGCACAGCGGTGCTCCTGCGTCCCTGCCGGCGGCGTGCCCGTCAGCGGCCCATACGCAGCGCTCTGACAACGTCAGAGACCCGCGTATAGACCCCTGGGCTGCCGGCCCGTCCGCAGCCCCTCCCCCATGACACCAGGCCGATCAGCCGCCCCTGGGCGACCAGCGGCCCACCGCTGTCTCCCTGGCAGGCATCCCGGCCACCGGCCGGCTCCCCGGCGCACAGCATGGCCCCGGACCGATACGTTCCGCCCGCACTGCCCGGATACGCCTCCTCGCAGACGGCATCGGACAGCACATCCACCCGTGCGGCCCGCAGGCCGCGCACATAGTCGCCTCGGCCCGTGATGTCGCCCCAGCCGTAGACCACAGCGTCCGTACCCGGCCGGTAGGCCGCGTCGCCGGGGCCCGCCATGCGGATGACGGAGCTCGCGGGGAGCGGCTCGGCGAGGGTGAGCACAGCGAAGTCTCCGGCGTTCGTGTACGCGTTGTACGCCGGGTTGATCCATACGCTGCGCAGGGGGATCTCCCTTCCCCCGTCCGCCAGTAGATCCCCCCGCCCGGCGATCACCTTGAGGTCGCGGATCTGCCGCGCGGGCGCTCCCAGCACCTGTCGGCTCATGCAGTGTGCCGCGGTCAGCACGGTAGACCGGCCGATCACCACGCCCCCGCAGAACTGACCCGCACGCGTGCCCCCGAACCGGTCACGGCTGGACAAGGCCACCGTCCACGGGCTCTGTGAGATCTCTACGGGATAGCCGCCGAGTACGACGCTGTCGGCCGCCGCGGGGGCAGGAGACGCCAGCGGTAACACGGCCGCCGCGACCGCGAGAGCAAGCGCCCGGGCGAAGGGACGGCACATACGTACTCCTCACTCTGGGTTGGCAATGGTAAGCCCAGAGTGACCCATCGGATGCCGGCGCGCACGCCGCGCAGACCAAAGGGCCCGGCCCCCTGTACGGGAGACCGGGCCCTCGTGACGTGTGGACGAGACCTAGTCGAGGTAGTCGCGCAGCACCTGCGAGCGCGACGGGTGACGCAGCTTCGACATCGTCTTGGACTCGATCTGGCGGATACGCTCACGCGTCACGCCGTACACCTTGCCGATCTCGTCGAGGGTCTTCGGCTGACCATCGGTGAGACCGAAACGCATGGAGACGACGCCCGCCTCGCGCTCGGACAGCGTGTCGAGCACGGAGTGCAGCTGCTCCTGGAGGAGCGTGAAGCTGACCGCGTCGGCCGGGACGACAGCCTCGGAGTCCTCGATGAGGTCACCGAACTCGCTGTCACCGTCCTCGCCCAGCGGGGTGTGCAGCGAGATCGGCTCGCGGCCGTACTTCTGGACCTCGATGACCTTCTCCGGGGTCATGTCGAGCTCCTTGGCCAGCTCCTCCGGGGTGGGCTCGCGGCCCAGGTCCTGGAGCATCTGACGCTGCACACGCGCGAGCTTGTTGATGACCTCGACCATGTGCACCGGGATACGGATGGTGCGGGCCTGGTCGGCCATGGCGCGGGTGATCGCCTGACGGATCCACCAGGTCGCGTAGGTCGAGAACTTGTAACCCTTGGTGTAGTCAAACTTTTCCACCGCGCGGATCAGGCCGAGGTTGCCCTCCTGGATGAGATCCAGGAAGAGCATGCCGCGACCCGTGTAGCGCTTGGCCAGGGAGACCACCAGGCGGAGGTTGGCCTCCAGGAGGTGGTTCTTGGCGCGGCGGCCGTCCTCGGCGATGATCTCCAGCTCGCGCTTGAGCTTCGGGGCGAGCTTGTCGGCGTTGGAGAGCTTGTCCTCGGCGAACAGGCCGGCCTCGATGCGCTTGGCGAGCTCGACCTCCTGCTCGGCGTTGAGCAGCGGGACCTTGCCGATCTGCTTGAGGTAGTCCTTGACGGGGTCAGCCGTGGCACCGGCCGCGGCGACCTGCTGCGCGGGCGCGTCGTCCTCGTCCTCGTCCGACAGGACGAAGCCCTGGGCGCCGTCCTCGGCGGGCTCTTCGGCACCGGGCTTGCCGGTACCCGGGGTCTCCTCGACCGCCGCCTCCTCGTCGATGAGCTCGACGTCGTCCTTCTTGGCGGCGGTCTTCTTGGCCGTCGTCTTCTTGGCGACGGTTTTCTTCGCGACGGCCTTCTTGGCCGTCACCTTCTTGGCAGCGGCCTTCTTGGCGGGGGCGTCCTCGGCGGGAGCGTCAGCGGCAGGCATCGCGGGGGCGGCGGTGGCAGTGGCCTTCTTGGCCGTCGCCGTCTTCGCCGCGACGGTCTTGGTGGCGGTGCGCTTGGCCGGACTCTTCGCTGCGACGCTCTTTCGGGTGCGCTTGGGCTCCGCGGCACTGACCATCAGCGTCACACCCTCTTCCTCGAGGATCTGGTTGAGGCTGCGCAGTACGTTCTTCCACTGAGTGGCCGGAATCTGGTCAGCTTCGAAGGCCCGACGCACGTCATCGCCGGCGATCTGCCCCTCAGCCTTTC
Organism: Streptomyces montanus; assembly: GCF_005786655.1. Classification (NCBI taxonomy): domain Bacteria; kingdom Bacillati; phylum Actinomycetota; class Actinomycetes; order Kitasatosporales; family Streptomycetaceae; genus Streptomyces; species Streptomyces montanus. The sequence continues at coordinate 91,059 of NZ_VBZC01000003.1, read as the reverse complement.
CCCGCTCAATGAGCGCCATGACAGAGATGGACTCGGCGATCTCCGGCGGGAGCGTACGGGATGTGCTGGCCGACACGAACAACCTCTCGGAACGTTGGAAAACGGCTTCCGGCCCCGTCCAGTGTGGACCGGAGCCGACGACCGCCGACTTGGGGATAGCCGACGGCGCGGGCGGGGGCCGGGAAGATGCACAGCGCCGTGAGCGGCGTCCGTATTCCCTCCTCGACTGTCACCTCTTAAGTCATCGCGCTGCCCCGTGGAGCGTTACGCCCAATCTGCGTGGCCCGAGTCACACCCCGTAAGCACCCAAAAGCGGCCAGATACGGTCAAAAGTGGTCAGTCAATGAGCTCGACGCCTCGTCCCGCTGCCGGACTCTGCCGGATTCCAGAGGATTTCCGGCAGAGTCCGGCAGCGGATCGTTCGCCGATCGAGCGTTGCCGCGCGAGGGGGCACGCCCCCGAACGCGCCGCCCTCGGTATGCGGTCAGTGCTCGCGCGGCGCGGGCACCACGCGTTCCACCTCGGGGTGGACGGTGAGCAGTTGACGCATGGCAGCCTCCGCCCCGACTCCATCACCGGCGGCGAGAGCGTCGACGATCCGGGCGTGGTGCGCGAGGGAGGTCTCGTTCGGCCGGTCACAGCCGGTGACCGGGCCTCCGGAGACCTGCAGCGCGGCCGAGACGATCCCTGACAGGTGCTCCAGCATCCGGTTACCGGCGACCTGGATGAGGAGCGAGTGGAACTCCGCGTCGGCGCGCGAGAAGGTGAGCGAGTCGCCCTGTGCCATGGCATGGCCCATGATCTCGACCATGTCGGCGAGCCGCTGATTCACCTCCTCGCGTCCGTGTCCGGCGGCGAGGCGGGCGGCCAGCGGCTCGATCGTCCAGCGCAGCTCGCTCAGCTCCCGCCGCTGATCGTCGCGCTGCGGCCCGAAGGCCCGCCACTCGATGATGTCCGGGTCGAGCAGGTTCCAGTCACTGACGGGCCGTACACGCGTGCCGACATTGGGGCGGGCGCTGACGAGGCCCTTGGCCTCGAGGACGCGGAGTGACTCACGGACTACGGTGCGGGAGACCTCGAACCGCTGGCCGATCTCTTCGGGCACGAGCGGGCGGTCGGCTCCCAGGTCTCCGGACACAATCATCTGGCCCAGCTGCTGGACGAGTTGGCCGTGCAGGCCACGGCCGCGGCTGCCCGCGGCGCGCCTGCCGACTCGGCCGAGCTCCGGGTCCGCGCCGTCCCACACTGGGGCACCGACACGGTCGGCGCCAGGGGCCTCCACATAGGGGTAGCGGTCGAGTTCGCCCGGACCGGCGAGGCCGGAGTCGGCGGAGCGGGCGGCGGTCATCATGGTGTGCGCAAGGGTACTCACGCATCCTTTGTCGGCGTCGGCCCCAACTCCCTTGAGGTCTTTGGTGAAAAGCACACGAAAGGGTGATCGCTCACCCCATCGCAATTGACGCCTTATCGGAAAGAAATGGGCGTTCTCCGAGGAGTTGTGCGCACGGGAGGAACACCTCGGCCACGGGTGATCGTCATCGGACCCTGCTACGCAGGGTCGTGAGCAGATACGCGCAGAGCAGGGCCGTGAGCGACAACGCCAGTGCACCGCCCACGGGTTGGGCGATCATCCGCGCCCCGGCGGCCAGATACTGCTCGCCCCCGAAGGGCCACGGCGCCAGCATGAGCTCACGCAGCCGCGTCGAAAACCCGGCCGCGGTTCGCACAGAGGGCCCCTCCAAGGCCTTCTGCAGAAGGGGTACGACCACGACCGGTACGGCCAGAACCGCCGCGAATCCGGCGGTCGTCGACCGGAAAATCCCCGCGGCCAGCACGCCGGCCCAGGCGCAGCCCACCATGAGTCCGAGCCAACTCGCGCTCATCGAAGGCCAGTCGACGGGAACCGCGGTGAGCTCCCCTCCGTAGACGATGTAGAGCAGTTCGGCGTCCACACCCACCGTGAGGACGGCCAGAGCGAGCGCGACGGCGGCGGCGACGAGGAGTTTGGCGGCGAGCAGTCCCAGGCGCCGCGGGACGGTACCGCGATCCGCCGCCAGGGCGGGGTGGCGGAACTCGTCGCCGAAGGCGATGGCGCCGAGCAACCCGGCACCGAGCGCCGCGGGCGGCAGCGGCAGTTCCTGCGGCCACGCGGCGAGCAGGCGAGGCTGCGGTGTGTGTCCCACCCGCGCCAGGAGTACGGAGAGAAGGGCTGAGGCGGCGAGTACGGCGGCCGCGACGAGATAGCCGGTGCCGACTCCTGCCACGCGGCGCAGTTCGTAACGCACAGGACGAAACGGGCTGGGCCCTTGGCGAACGGAAATGGGGGGCGGAAGGGCGGACAGACCCTCCGCGTCCTCCTCCTCGGTGCGCCCCAGGGTTACGTCCCCCTGAGGCTCTCTCACGGCCTGCCCCGCCGCGTAGGGCCCCATGTCACCGATTTCCTCGGCGAGTTGATGTACGAGGATGCCGTGGCGGTGCGCGGTTTCGCCGACATCGGCGCATGTACTGCCGTACACCGAGAGGCGGCTGCCGTCCTCTCGCACCACTTCGACGGAACGTCGTGTTCTGCGTGCCTCCTTGGCGAGAAGGGCGCCGAGTCTGCCGGCGTGCGGGCTGCGGACGGCGACACGGGGCCGGAGCCGGGTACGGGCGAAGTCCTCGACTTCCTGGTCGGCGACGATCCTGCCCTCGTCGATCGTGACGACCCGGTCGGCGGTCCGCGCGGCCTCCTTCGGGTCGTCCGTGGTGAACAGCACGGCGCCGCCCTCGGCGGCGTGCGCGCGCAGAATCCCGTGCAGCCATCGGCTTTCGCGGGAGGAGAGTCCGTCCGCGGGGTCGTCGAGAACGAGCGTGTGCGGGTCGGGCAGCAACGCGCAGGCCAGACCGAGGCGACGGTCCATGCCGCGTGAGAGCATGCCCAGGCGTTCCTCGCGCAGGCTGACGAGGCCCACCACTTCGAGGACCTCGTCGGCACGCCGGACGGGCACACCCACGGCGGCACACAGCATGCGGAGTTGCCCCTGAACGGTGCGTGCCGGATGGCCGGGCACCTCTCCGAGGAGAACGCCCACTTCACGCGAGGGATGGGCGATTCGGTGCAGCGGACGGCCTCTGAAATAGGTGATTCCGCGGCCTCGTTGGAGTTCGAGCATGAGCCTCAGCGCCGTCGTCTTGCCCGCACCCGGGGCTCCGAGGAGCGCCGTGACGCGGCCCGCGTGCGCCTCGAAGGACACGTCATCGACGACGGGCGGAAGCTCCTTGCGGGGGTCGCTGGTCAGTCCGATGGCCTGGATCACCCAAAGCAAGATAGCGCGATATTTACGTTTTTTCGGTCATCTGGGACGCGCTTCGAGGAGCGGGCCCCGCGCCCGTCCGACCCAGTCGTGCGTCAGACCTCGGGGCGCAGCATCGGGGGATTGAGCAGCGTGGCGCCGCCCGCGCGGAAGAGCTGGGCGGGGCGGCCGCCCTGCCGGGTGGTGGTACCGCCGGTCGGGACGAGAAACCCCGGTGTGCCGGTCACCTTGCGGTGGAAGTTGCGGGGATCCAGTGCCACGCCCCACACAGCCTCATACACGCGACGCAGCTCGCCGACGGTGAACTCGGGCGGGCAGAAGGCCGTCGCCAGCGACGAGTACTCGATCTTGGACCGGGCCCGCTCCACCCCGTCCGCCAGGATCTGCGCATGGTCGAAGGCGAGCGGCGCCGCCAGTTCCCCTTCGCGGCCGTAGCCGCCCCGCTGGAGCAGCTCCTCGACGGGGGCCCAGCGCGCGCTGTTCGCGTCGCCGCCCGCGCGGGGAGCCGGCAGATCGGGCGCGAGCGCGAGATGGGCGACGCTGACGACCCTCATCCGCGGGTCGCGCTTGGGGTCGCCGTAGGTGGCGAGCTGTTCCAGGTGTGCGCCGTTGTCCTGAGCGGGGGCGTCCGGGTCGTGGGCGCGCAGCCCGGTCTCCTCGGCCAGTTCTCGCGCGGCCGCCTGTGCCAGGTCCTCGTCGGCCCGTACGAAGCCGCCGGGCAGCGCCCACCGCCCCTGGAACGGAGGCTCGCCCCTTCGTACCGCCAGCGCGCACAGGGCGTGGCGACGCACGGTCAACACGACCAGGTCAACGGTGACGGCGAAGGGTGGGAAGGCTGACGGGTCGTAGGGCATGCCGCGATCATAGTCGTCTTCCTGACGATAAACACGCCCTTCATCGGTCGCTCGGGTGGCTGATCCACTTCGGTTCGGACGTCAGGGAGCGCTGGTGACGAGCAGCACCCCGGCGGCGGCCGCCGTAGCCGCCGGACGGCAGGCCGCCGGGGACGGAAGGCCGCCCGCAGCACGCCCTGCAGCGGCGAACGCACCTCCTTCTCGTAGCGGGCGAACGGCCAGCTTCTCGTAGCCGGCGGCCAGGCCGGCGAAGGCGACGGCAACAGCCGTCTCGTGGATCCGCACGACCCCACCGTGGTGCCGATCAGTCGTTCTTTGTTCCCTGACGGGGCTCCGGACGGCGGGGCCCCCTGCGGGACCGTGAAGCGCTGCCCGTGCTGTCGGCAGCACGAACGGGCCCTTCTGCCGCGGGGGCGGCGTCCGCGGCCGGTCGGGGACGGCCGGCGCCTCCCCTCTCGGAGGAACGCCGGCTCGGACGGCTGCCGGCGCTCCCTGTGGACCGCGTCCGGCGTCGGCGCCGGGAAGCCGCCCGTGTCGACTGGGGCGGGACATGCCCCGATGGCCGGTCCGCGTCGGCCCCCGGCGCGGAGGACACCACCGCTCCGGCCCTCGCCTCCGCACCGCCGCGCCCGGCACGCTCCCTGCGCAGGCACCGGCGAATCGACTCCGGATCCAGACCCTCGTTGCACGCCTGATGCAAAAGGCGGGCGAAGAGATATCCGGGATCCGCGCCGAGCGCCATGGCCAAGGCTTCGCGAGCCTCCAGTTCGTCGCCGGAAGACCAGGCGACCCATCCCGCGAGGGTGAGCGGCGCCGCGGCGTGCTCGCCGTACGGGCCGACGCAGCGGCGGGCCAGGGCCCGCCAGAGACGCAGCGCGGGTCCCGCCTCGTCGCCCTCCATCCACTCCGCCACCCTGTCGCGCGTCGTGCGGTCCTGGAGGCCGAGGATCAGGGTGGCGGCCTCGTCGTGGGCCAGTAGTTCGTCGTCCCGGAGGTCCGCGGGCAGTGTTCCGGACACGGCTGGGGCCTCGGTGAACCGGCGCATGACCCGACCCGCCAGGTCGACCGTCCGGGCCGCCACGTCCGTGCGGCTCTCGTCGTCCAGGATCCTGGGGATGAGGGCCAGGCTCACGGCGTCCAGCGCGGACTCCTGCTCCAGTGCCGCCGCGGTCTCCCAGGGCGCGAGCCTCGCCCGCAGCTCACGCAGCGTGCCCCGTACCTGAAGACCGGCATATGTCGCGGCGGCGGCCAGCACCGAGGTACCGGGCAGCCCCATGGGAGTGCCGGCCGACGGACAGCACTGCTCGCTGGGGCAGCAGTACGACCAGAAGCGGCCGTCCGAGATGCACAGGGCCTCGATCACGGGGACGTCCAGAACGCCGCATGCCGTGCGCAGCAGCTGCGCCAGCGGGCGCAGGCGCTCCATGACCTCCTGGCCGGACTCGCCGCCCTCGGGGTCCTGGCAGAGGAACGCGACCATTCTCTCGATCGGCGCGCCCCTGCGTTCGCTTCCCTTGACGAGCCCATGGGCCAACTGCTCCGCCACGGACGGCCAGTCCTCCGCCTGGTCGGGAATGCCGAGCCGGGCGCGCCCGCCGAAGCGTCCACGCCCGTCCCGGTCGTGCAGGGCGACGAGCACGATGCTGTCCTCGGGCCGGTACCCGAGCAGGTACGGCAGGGCATCGGCCAGCTCCGCCGGAGTACGGAGTGTGACCTGGTGCTCGGTGCACGGGACATCGGCCGCGACTCCGCCCGCATGGGCATCACCTTCGCCATGTCCGCCTTGGCCGCACTGGCCGCCTTGCCCGCCGCACTCGGCCGCTTCCGCATACCCGTCGCACCTGTCGCACCCGTCGCACCCGTCGTGCCTGTCATGCGCGCCGATGTCACCGTCGCCGGAAGTCCCGGCCGCTTCGCTGTGATTCGTCATGCGGTGACCATCCCGCGGATCTCAAGATTCCGCTTTACCCTGTGGACAACCATGATCATGACCACGTCAGAAGCTGTCCACAGCCTGACCGGCTCATTCGCGCGATGTCCGACCCATCGGGTTGCATGGGGCCATGAGCAACGAAGACCTGCGCACCGCGGCCGATACCGTTCTCGCCCGCCTCATCGGCGCCCAGGCGGGCGAGGCCCGGCTGCGCGAGGACCAGTGGCGTGCCATCGAGGCACTCGTCGCCGACAAGCGCAGGGCGCTGGTGGTGCAGCGCACCGGCTGGGGCAAGTCCGCGGTGTACTTCGTCGCGACCGCGCTGCTGCGGGAGCGGGGCGCCGGCCCCACGGTCATCGTCTCCCCGCTCCTCGCTCTCATGCGCAACCAGGTCGAGGCGGCCGCGCGCGCGGGGATCCAGGCGCGGACCATCAACTCGTCCAACACGGAGGAATGGGACACCATCCAGGACGAGGTGGCCGCAGGCGCGGTCGATGTGCTGCTGGTGAGCCCGGAGCGGCTCAACAACCCAGACTTCCGCGACCAGGTACTGCCCAAGCTCGCCGCGGCCACGGGCCTGCTCGTGGTCGACGAGGCACACTGCATCTCCGACTGGGGCCACGACTTCCGGCCCGACTACCGTCGGCTACGCACCATGCTCGCCGATCTCCCACCGGGCGTTCCGGTCCTGGCCACCACCGCGACCGCCAACGCACGCGTGACGGCCGATGTGGCCGAGCAGCTGGGCACCGGCGGCAGCACGGACGCGCTCGTCCTGCGCGGTCCCCTGGACCGGGAGAGCCTGAGCCTCGGTGTGCTGCGGCTGCCGGACGCCGCGCACCGAATGGCCTGGCTCGCCGAGCACCTCGCCGACCTGCCCGGTTCGGGAATCATCTACACGCTCACGGTGGCCGCCGCCGAGGAGGTCACCGCGTTCCTGCGGCAGTCCGGGCACACCGTGGCGTCGTACACCGGGAAGACGGAGAACGCGGACCGTCAGCAGGCCGAGGAGGATCTGCTCGCCAACCGCGTCAAAGCCCTGGTCGCGACGTCCGCGCTGGGCATGGGCTTCGACAAGCCCGACCTCGGCTTCGTGGTGCACCTGGGGTCGCCGTCGTCACCGATCGCGTACTACCAGCAGGTGGGGCGCGCGGGGCGTGGTGTGGAGCATGCCGAGGTACTGCTCCTGCCGGGTAAGGAGGACGAGGCGATCTGGCAGTACTTCGCCTCCATCGCCTTCCCTCCCGAGGAGCAGGTCCGGCACACGCTGGATGCCCTCGCGCAGGCGGGAAGGCCGCTCTCGCTGCCCGCGCTCGAACCGCTGGTGGAGCTGCGCCGGTCCCGGCTCGAGACGATGCTCAAGGTCCTGGACGTGGACGGCGCGGTGCGGCGGGTCAAGGGAGGCTGGATGTCCACCGGCGCCCCGTGGACATATGACACGGAGCGCTACGCGTGGGTCGCCAAGCAGCGTTCCACCGAGCAGCAGGCGATGCGCGACTACGTGTCGACGACCAGCTGCCGGATGGAGTTCTTGCGGCAGCAGTTGGACGACGAGGGGGCCGCCCCGTGCGAGCGCTGCGACAACTGCACCGGTCCTCGGTTCACCGACTCGGTCTCCCCCACCGCGCTGGACTCGGCACGCGGTGAGCTCGGCCGTGCGGGTGTCGAGGTCGAGCCCCGGAAGATGTGGCCCACGGGTCTGCCCGCCGTCGGCGTCAATCTGAAGGGACGGATCCCGGTCGGTGAACAGGCCGCGTCCGGGCGGGCCTTGGGACGCCTCTCGGACATCGGCTGGGGCAACCGGCTGCGCCCGATACTGGCTCCCCAGGCCCCGGACGGCCCCGTTCCGGACGATGTGGCGAAGGCCGTGGTCGGAGTGCTGGCCGACTGGGCGAAGGGGCCCGGGGGCTGGGCTTCGGGAAACCCCGACGCGCAGCCGCGCCCGGTCGGTGTCATCACCATGGCCTCGCACAGCCGACCGCGTCTCATTCAGTCGCTGGGAGCGCGGATCGCCGAGGTCGGACGGCTGCCGCTGCTGGGTTCCCTCGAGTACGCCGCTGAAGCCGCGGCGGCGCACGTCTCCAGGAGCAACAGCGCACAGCGGCTCAAGGCGCTCGACGGGGCCCTCACCGTGCCCACCGCCCTGGCCGAAACCCTCGCGCAGGCCCAGGGGCCCGTACTGCTCGTCGATGACATGACAGAGACCGGCTGGACACTCGCGGTGGCCACGCGCATGCTTCGACGGGCCGGTGCGCAAGCGGTATTGCCGCTGGTCCTCGCCGTACAGAACTGACCCATGCGTCGCCATCAAGAACCCTGGGCAGGGATATAGGAGACGCATCGGCAGATAACGGTCGGTGGTCCCAATTGCTCGTTGCCGCAACCAAGTTCGACAGGAAGAATTGGGGCTGCGCCCCGCGCGGCCGGTCCAAGGTCGCCCGTCAGGGCTGTGCCGCGGTGCGCTCCCCCTGTCCGACCCCGCCCGCAGTGTGGGCGCGTAGCCGAAGGGAGGACCGTGACCTTCGGATTCGCTCCGTCCTCGGCGGCATCGATGTCGACGTCCGCCGCTCCCGCCAACCCACTGGCCCGGATGCTCGAACCCTCGGAGTGGGCCGCCGCGGGGATTCCGCTGCTGCGTAATCCCCGGGAGGTCGTCAGCGGGCTGCACTCCCGGCATCGGCCCCGGCCCGCGACCGCGGTCGTGGCTGTCCTCGATCCGGACGAACGACTGGCGGCGAGCGCCTCGTTCACCCGTCGCCCGGCTCCGGCGGACGGCTGGATGTTCCGCAATTCGCTGCTCGCACAGCTGCGCCGGGTGATCCCGCACGACCTGCGGCGCCGCACCCCGGTGCGTACCGCCGTGTTGCTCTACTGCCGCGAGGGCGACGCGCGTTGGACGGAGGAGGACGGGGCCTGGATGTGGGGGCTCCGAGACGCCTGCACTCTGCACGGGCTGCGCTGCGGGGCGTACATCACGCTGACGAGCGACGGCTGGCAGGTGCTGGGCGAGGGACGCGGCGGGCGTCGGCCCAACGCGGACTCACCACCGGAATCCTTCGAGTCGTTCGCCGCGGCCGACACACCGCAGCCTCGCGCCGGAGGCGCCGCCTCCGAGGTGCTGCGCCGAGCGGCCGCCCGCTGAACCGGCGCTGCGTAGCCGTCGGCACCGGCCGCGTCCCGCGCGGCAAACAGCCCCTGGGCCCGCTATCAACCTTCCCTCGGCACGTGATGGCCACCCCCAGAACGTCCATATGGACAGAACGTCCATATGGACACGTGGACATGGCCACATGACTCAACGGAGCCGGGGCCGACACGTCCCCCGTGCGGGCACACGTCGAACCGCCCCGTACGGCACACGTCGAACCATCCACCGTGCGGATGCCGCCACGGGCGGCATCCCGCCGTCCCTGGATGCCTCGGTCAGACCCCCGCGCCCAACACCGAGTTGATCTTCTGCGGGTCGCCGCAGACGATCAGCAGGGTGCCGGCTCGGCCGTGGGCCAGCGGCAGGGTGGTGGCGGCGACAGTGTCGGGTCCGCCGTTGACGGCCACGACGACCACGGGGCGAGACGCGGCACGGGCGGCGAGGGACGCGTCGGTGTAGAAGACGTCGTCGCCCGCGTCGTGCTGCGCCCAGTACGCGGCGTCGCCGAAGGACAACTCGTGAGCGGCCCACGGGTGCGGTTCACCGGTGGTGATCACCAGCACCTCACCAGGGGCACGGCCCGAATCAAGAAGCAGATCGACCGCTTCCTCGGCAGCGTCCAGCGCCCCCTCGACCGAGGCCGGGATCAGCTGGATCTGCGGAGTCGAGGCAGCGGCGGGGGCTGCCGGAGCGGACGGCTCCGGCTTGGCCACAGCCGTGTCGCGCGGCGCGCGTTGCGCCGGCGGCATCGGCCGAACGGGACCCGGGCGGCCGGGACGCGGCGGAGCCGCGGGACGGGGGCCGGGTACGGGGCGGGGGGTCGGCGCGCTACGGCCGCTGGCCGGAGTGGCGCGGGGACCCTGGGCACTCTCGTGAATCTGAGGCTCCTCGGGAATGAGAGGCATGAGCTGATTTTTATCAAACGCCGGTGCGACGCGCCTCGGCGGGTGGCACATGAGTGCGAGCGGAGACGTCAGAAATCGAAGCCGAGCTGACCTTCGATCTCCGGAACGCTTCCGTCCGCCCAGCTGCGGACCTTCTTGAGGTGCCGCCACTGGGGCAGCGCATCAAGATACGCCCACGACAGCCGGTGGTACGGGGTGGGGCCCCGCAACTCCAGCGCGGCCTTGTGCACCGGTGACGGATACCCGGCGTTGGCCGCAAAACCGAAGTCTGCATGGTCGATACCCAGTTCGGCCATCATTTTGTCGCGCTCGACCTTGGCGATCACCGAAGCCGCCGCGACGGCCACACACGACTGGTCGCCCTTGATCACCGTACGCACCCGCCACGGAGTACCGAGATAGTCGTGCTTCCCGTCGAGGATGACCGCGTCGGGGCGGACCGGCAGGGTCTCCAAGGCGCGTATGGCGGCGAGCCGCAGTGCGGCCGTCATGCCCAGGCTGTCGATCTCCTCCGGAGAGGAATGCCCCAGGGCGTACGACGTCACCCACTTCGAGAGCTCCCCGGCGAGCTCCGTGCGTCGCTTGACGGTGAGGAGCTTGGAATCGGTGAGACCTTCGGGCGGGCGACGCAGTCCCGTGACCGCCGCGCAGACGGTGACCGGTCCGGCCCACGCGCCGCGCCCCACCTCGTCGACACCGGCAATGACTTTCGCTCCAGTGGTGGCGCGCAAGGAGCGCTCGACAGTGTGGGTGGGTGCTTCGTACGGCATGACGCCCTTAGCCTACGCCGCGCCAACCCCGGTCCGACACCGAGGTTTCCCCAGGCAACCTCACGCTCCGGCCGGACGCAGCAGCGGAACCATCATCTGGTCGATCATCTCTTCCAGATCCTGGTCGCTCCATTCGCTCACGCACACCTTTGAGCGGTACATCATCATGGCCGGGATGGCGTCGAAGACATAGGAGTTCGCCGCGTCGGGCCGCACTTCTCCCCGCTCGATACCACGGAGAATGACCTCTCGCACCAGCCGCACCCCCGGCTCCACGACCCCGTCGAGGATCACGGCGTGAAAGCGTTCAGCGGCACTGAAATCGCATTCGTGAAGCACTGAACGCAGGGCGAAACCCGGACGCGAGAACATCGCCTCGCGCACCCGGCGGCACAGTTCCAGGAGTTCCTCGCGCACGTTCCCGAGGTCGGGCGCGTCCTCAAAAGTGGGCAGCCCGAACCGGAGCGCGTCCACGACGAGGTCTTCCTTGGACGGCCAGCGACGGTAGACCGCGGCCTTGCCGGTCTGGGCGCCCGCGGCGACGCCCTCCATCGTGAGTCCGTTCCAGCCGACCGTGCCGAGCTGCTCCAGCGCCGCGTCGAGGATCGCGCGTTCGAGCACGACCCCGCGCCGGCGGAAGGAGGCCGTCTGGGCGGGGGCGGCCGTCTGAGCGGGGGCGGCCGCCTGAGCGGGGGCGGCCGTCCAGTGCGAAGTAGCCATGTGAGTGTCTCCGTTATGCATGGGGGGAGCGGGGGTTTCGGGGAAAACGGGCTGTCCGGTGAAGCGGCGCGGAAGTAATTCAGTGAACGGTTGCGTTCACTGATGGGGACTCACTACCTTTGACGCGACAGTGGACGCGAGCGTTCACTAACGCACTTGTGGGGGACCCATAGTGACAACCTCTCAATTGGCTCAAAACCAGAAGCCGGGGGCGGCCCGCCGGGAGGGGCGCCCCGGCATCGCGCTCACCGTCATCGCGGCCTGCCAACTCATGGTGGTACTCGATGCGACGATTGTGAACATCGCGCTCCCGCACATACAAGACGCGCTCAAGTTCTCCACGACCGACCTCACCTGGGTCGTCAGCGCGTACACACTCACGTTCGGCGGTCTGCTGCTGCTCGGCGGCCGGGCCGGCGACATCCTCGGTCGTCGCCGGGTCTTCATGGCCGGCATCCTGCTCTTCACCTTCGCCTCGCTGCTCGGCGGTTTCGCCCAGGAACCCTGGCAGCTGCTGGCCGCGCGCGCCCTCCAGGGCATGGGTGGCGCGATCGCGTCGCCCACTTCGCTCGCGCTGATCACCACGACCTTCCCCGAGGGCCCCGAACGCAACAGGGCGTTCGGTGTCTTCGCAGCGGTCTCCGCCGGAGGCGGCGCCATCGGCCTGCTGGCCGGCGGCATGCTCACCGAGTGGCTCGACTGGCGCTGGGTGCTCTTCGTCAACGTGCCCATCGGCCTGCTGATCGCGTTCCTCACGCCCCTCTACATCAGCGAGTCCGAGCGGCATCCGGGACGCTTCGACTTCGCGGGCGCGCTGACATCGACGGCCGGCATGGCGTCCCTCGTCTACGGCTTCATCCGGGCAGCCGAGGAGGGCTGGCGCGACAACCTGACCATCGGGTCCTTCGGAGCGGCGGTGGTCCTGCTGCTGGCCTTCGGACTGATCGAGTCCCGGGCCAAGGAACCGATCACGCCGCTGCGCATGTTCGCCGACCGCAACCGCTCGGGCACGTATGTGATCATGCTGAGCCTGGCCGCGGCGATGTTCGGCATGTTCTTCTTCATCGTGCTCTTCGTGCAGAACGTGCTGGAGTACACCCCGATCGAGGCAGGCCTGGCCTTCCTCCCGGTGACGGTCGCGATCGCGTTCGGCGCCGGGCTGTCGCAGCGGTTCCTGCCGGTGCTCGGCCCCAAGCCGTTCATGCTCGTCGGCTCGGTGCTCGTCGTGATCGGACTCAGCTGGCAGACCTTCATCAGCCCCGACAGCTCGTACGTCGGCGGAGTGCTCGGCCCGATGCTGGTGTTCGGCTTCGGCATGGGTCTGAACTTCGTGACCCTGACCCTCACCGCGGTCTCCGGTGTCGCCCAGCACGAGGCGGGCGCGGCGTCCGGACTGCTCAACGCCACGCAGCAAGTGGGCGGTTCGCTCGGCCTCTCCATCCTGACGACGGTCTTCGGCACGGCCAGCCGTGATGAGGCGGAGAAACAGCTGCCCGCGTTCATGGCCAACGCCTCGCCCGAACAGAAGGCGGAGTTCGCGCAGTCGCAGCAGCTGCCGGCGCCGTGGGGTCACGAGGTGTTGTCCCAGGGCATATCCACCGCCTTCATCCCGGCCGCCGCGATGGCCGTACTGGCCCTGGCGACCGCCGCGTTGGTGATCCGGGTCCGCAAGAGCGACCTCGACGCCCTCGCGGGCACCGCAGGCCCCACCGGGGGCTGACGCTGCCGCGGGAACGTACGGAGGCCGGACCGCGTCCTCGGGACGTCGGCCCGGCCTCCGTACGTTCCCGCGTTCCCCGGCGGCTCGTACGCAATCCGCGCAGCCGGTGCCTCAGCGGTACAGAAGCTCCGTCTGAAGCCGATTGCACACGCGCCAGTCCGCCTTGGCCGACAGCGGCCGGTCGTCGAGAATGCCTCGGGCACGGACCTCGCCCCAGCTGGTGGCGAACCAGGGTTCGCTCTCCTTGCTCAGGTCCCTCGCGATGGACTCGAGAGCGCAGGAACGAAGTGGCTCTTTCAGCTCGTCGAGAGCCGGTACGGCGTCCGCGGACAAGCCGCGCACGTAGGCGAGGTCGAACTTGCCGGTCGTCTCGTACCGTTGGACGTTGCGCTCGGCGACCAGACCGTCCGGTGACGCGAGCCCGAAGACGAGCACACCCCCGGCGGCACTGGCCACGACGGCGCGCGGCAGCCAGCGGGCGCCCCATACACCGGCCGCCATGATGAGCACGATGACCAGACCGAGCCAGACCTCCACGGCCACCACCGAGATCCTCAGCCGCGTCAGTCCATAGGCCTCCACGTACATGTGCATACGTCGCACCGCCGATGCCACCACAACGAGTGCCAGGACACACAGAGTTCCCAGGACGGCATGCACGAGCCTCCGGTCGCGCGCACCGTCGCGCGGAGCCCAGCGCAGGGCGACGACGATGACGAGCAGGGTGAGCAGCGTGACCAGGAGCAGCTGCCAGAAGCCCTGGCGCGCGTACTGGGCGTACGTCTGGCCCGTCTTCTCCAGCACGGCGTCGTATCCGCCGAACAGGACAGCGAGCTGGACGGCGTTGAAGGCCGCGAAGAGCACCGCCAGCACGATGAGGGGCAGCGCCCACTCGACACGGCCACGGGCCCGGCCGGGGACCACCTCGATGCGGTCCCACAGGACGGGCGCGGCGGCCACGTGCGCCGCCGCGAGAGCCCCGACCACACCCAGCACAAGGAGTACGACGTGCCAGGGGCCGCCGGAGACGGACGCGTCCGGCACGAGGCTGCCGAGCAGATCCGCGAAGGCGGCGTCGGCCCCTGCGAACAGCGCACCGAAGACCAGCAGCAGAACCGCCGCCACCGCGAGCGCGCGCACCACCGGGCCCAGGTTGCCGCGGGCGCCGCCGGTCCGCTCGCGCAGGCCGCGCCAGCCCCAGGCCGGGCCGGTGAGGATCGCGGTGTTGAGACCGATCGGGCCGAGGAGCACTCCGGGCCAGGTACGGCCTCCGTGCAGTGCCAGGGAGCCCACGGCCAGCGCGGCCACGACCGCGAGGAACGACGGCCAGTCGGCGTCGCGCAGGGCCGGCACGGCCAGCAGGGCGAGCCCGCCGATGCCCCAGATGAGCGTCCAGCGGCGCGGACGCCGGCCGGCCGCCTGGGCGGCCCAGTACGCGGCGAGCGCGGCCGGAATCGCCACCATCATGAGGTTGAGGGCCAGTCCGTCGCCGAGCAGGAGCATGCTGAGCACCCCGGTGGCCAGGGCGGCCCAGAGGGTGGCGGTGCGGACCGGGGCCGGGGGCTCCGCCTGAAGCTCGGCGAACGACCAGGAGTACCCGGCGACGGGGTATTGCCCGGCGGAGGCGCTCTCGTCGGAATCGCTCTCGCCGGAATGGGACGCCGGGACGGCGTCCTCCGGCTCTTCGGCGTCCTCCGGCTCTTCGGTGTCCAGGGCGGACTTCCGGCTCAAGGCAGCGGTACGCCCCTCGGCAACCGCACCATCCTCCGCTTCCGGCCCTCTCGGCTCGGCCTCGGACGGCGTGTCGGACACGGGACCCCCTCCCGACCGGCCCGCGCGCGGCACGCGGCAGTTGGCTGCGGCGGAAGCCCGGGGACCGGTTTGTCTGGTCGTGGCACGCTCGGGATGATCAACGAGCGGCGTGGCGGACAGGGTATTCCGCGGAACATCCGACGAAGTGGGACGTGGGTGCTCTGTGGCAGGTCTGTGACAGTCGTCGACGTCTGTGCCAGGAGAAGTCAGGGAAAACGCGGTGCCGGCAGCTCGTGCGGGCGCTCGGCACCGTACGCGACCTACTCCGCGCTCGCCGCCCGCAGCCAGCCCGGCAACGCCTCGGTCCCCTCCGCCCACTCCGCCGGGGGCGCCCCCGCCTTCCCCGCGGCCAGCACACCGCCCACGATGGCGCAGTTCGTGTCCACATCCCCGCCCACCTGGGCGGTCGCCCAGAAGGCCTGTTCGTAGTCCCCGAGGGCGCGCGCGGCCGACCAGAGGGCGAACGGCACGGTGTCGTGCGCGCTCGTGCGCCGCCCGCAGCCGAGGACGGCGGCGACCGTCGTCGCGTCACCGTAGTCGAGCATGTCCCGGGCGCGCCGCAGCCCGGCGCCCACGGCGCTGCGCGGTACGAGGGCGACGACACCGTCGAGCAGCGACTCCGGGCCGGGCGGACCTCCCGGCGCTGCCGCCAACGCGGCGGCCGCGGCCACGGCCATGGCGCCGGCCACGGCCTCGCGGTGCTGGTGCGTGGGGTACGCGGAGATCTCCGCCTGGTGCGTCGCCTGCTCCGGATCGTCCGCGTACCAGGCACCCAACGGAGCGATCCGCATCGCCGCGCCGTTCCCCCAGGAGCCCTGTCCCTTGAAGAGGGCGGAGGCCAGTTCGCGCCAGTCGCCGCCCTCCCGGACCAGCCGCAGCAGCCGGTTGACCGCGGGCCCGTAGCCCCGGTCGAAGTCGTGGTGCTGCGCGAAGGAACGGGCCAGCTCGTCCTGGTCGATACGGCCGTGTGCAGCCAGAACGGCCACTACGGAGCAGGCCATTTCCGTGTCGTCGGTCCACTGCCAGGGGCCGGGCGGCAGGGCGCGACGCTTGAGCAGCGGGTAGTTCTCGGGCACGAAGAACTGCGAGCCCAGCGCATCCCCCACCGCGAGTCCGCGCAGGCTGGCCAGCGCGCGGTCCATGCGCCCGGCGGGAGGGGAATCGGAGTCAGCGGTCATCGCCCCGCACTCTATCCGGTGGCTCCGTACGGTTCCGGATCACGCCAGCGGTCGAACGGCCGGTCCAGGGTGTACTTGCCGTCCTCCCCGAGCACAAGCATGCGCATCTCGCCGTTCCCCGGATTCGACAGTGATTCGAACTCCGCGACCGACCAGTGGAACCAGCGCATGCAGAACAGCCGCATGGCCAGACCGTGGGTCACCAGCAGCACGTTCGGTGGGTGGTCGGGCGCCTCGAAACTGCGGAAGAGGCTCTCCAGGAAGTTGCCGACCCGGTCGTACACGTCGGCGCCGGACTCCCCCTGCGCGAATCTGTAGAAGAAGTGCCCGTACGCGTCGCGATACGCCTTCTGCAGGCGTACGTCGTCCCGGTCCTGCCAGTTTCCCCAGTCCTGTTCGCGCAGCCGCGGCTCCTCGCGTATGCGCACCAGCTCGGGGTCGAGATGGAAGGCGCGGAACGTCTCGTGCGTACGGCGGTACGGAGAGACATAGACGCTTACGCGCTCGCGGCCGAACACCTCCCGCAGCCGCTTGCCGGTCTCTTCCGCCTGCTGCCATCCCGCGTCGGTGAGTGGCAGGGCATGGTCGGGTTCGCGTTCGTACACGGAGTCATCGGCATTGCCCGCAGACTCTCCGTGCCGGACGAGGACGATGCGCCGTGGTCGTGCCATGCCAAAACCCTAGATCGGTTCAGCGCCGATCGAGCACCCCTACGGGCTTCATACAGCGTATGTCACAGAGATACGGCCCCTTCAGACCGTCCAGCTCGGTTCCAGCTCCACGATGTCGCCCGCGAGAGCCGCGACGTCCGCCTCTATCTGGGCCCTCAGAGCGAGCCGCTCCACGCGCTCGACGCGGTACTTGCCGTGCTCGGCGGCCGATTGCCACATCGACAGGACCAGGAACTCATGACCGGGCGCCTCGCCGAACAGGCCGCGCACCATGCCCGGCGAGCCGGCCATCGCGGGATTCCACACCTTCTCCTGCATCAGCGCGAAGTGCTCGGCTCTCTCTTCGTGCACACGGCAGTGCGCCACCCGCACCAGGTCGGCATCCGTGAAGCGCGGCTCGAAGCCGGTCTTCACATCGAACCGGTGGTCGAAGAGTTTGATGTGCGGATCCTTGAACGTGCCCGACTGAGCCGCGGCCAGCCGATCATGGGAGCGGGCCATGAAGGAGTCGTAGAACGCACGGCTCTCCCAGAAGGCGAAGACGTGGGCCACTCCCGGGCGCCCCCGGCTCCAGCCCCCGCCCTGCCCCCTGAACCCCGGCTCCCCCAGAAGCCCCGCCCATTTCCGCTGCCCCCGCTCAAAACCGCGGCGGTCCACCACGGTGCAGCGAATCCACTTGACCAGCACCGCGCCATCGTAAGGCCACGGAGCGTGGCGGAGGTCACGCTCCGGCAGAGTGCACCCGAGCGAGCGTCCCCGCGCGCGTGGGAGGATGGGCAACTGGCCACAAAGGTATGGCGGTTGAGGCGGCAAGCACCGCCGGACGGGGAGGAGAACTGGTGAACAAGGGCATCCGCAAGGTCGAGGTGGCGGTGAAGTGGGACCCCAGTCCCACAGGTGAGCCGCCCACGGACCTCGACCTCGTCGCGGCGACCTACCTGGCGGCAGAACCGCACGGAGACCCCGACTATCTAGTGCACTTCGACAGCCGCTCCCCGGACGGCACCATCACCCTCGACCGCGACAGCAAGACCGGCCAGGGCTTCGGCTGGGACGAGGTCATGGTCCTGGAGCTCAACCGCCTCGACAGCCGCTACGCGCGCGTGGTGGTCGGCGTCGCCATACAGCAGCGGCCCGGCGAGAAGACCTTCGTCACCGTCCACAACCCCGCGCTGCGCATCCGTGAGGGGTACACCGTCCTGGCCGAGGACGACTTCGGCGGCGTACTCGGCGCGCACTCCGCGACGGTCGCGGAGTTCGTGCGCGACGACTCCGGTGAATGGACCTTCTATCCGGGCGTCCACGGTTACGACGCGGACCCTGCCGCGTTCCCCCGTGTCATGGGCCGCCCTCGCGAGTCCTGAGTCCACGAGCGCTATCGATGCCGAAGGGCGGCACGGCCACAGGCCGTACCGCCCTTCAGTGTTTCAGCCCTTCAGTGCTTCAGGGTCAGCTGCAACCGCTGGTGGAACCGCAGCCCTCGCAGATGTAGCAGGACCCGGCCCGCTGCATCTTCGTGCCGCAGGAGAAGCACAGGGGGGCGTCCGCCTGGATGCCCAACTGCATCTCCACCAGTTCGGCACTGGTGTGCGCCTGCTGCGGGGCGGGCTTGGCCGCCTCGACCTCGGTCTTCGGGGTGACGACGGCCTTCAGTTCCTGCGCGCGGGGCGCGGACTGGGCGAGGCCCTCGACGTCGACCTCGTCGTCGCTCGGCTCGTAGGACCCCGTCTCCAGATGCCGCTGACGCTCCTCGGCGGAGTGGATGCCGAGCGCGGAGCGGGTCTCGAAGGGCAGGAAGTCGAGCGCCAGGCGACGGAAGATGTAGTCGACGATCGACTGCGCCATCCGCACATCCGGGTCGTCCGTCATACCGGCCGGCTCGAAGCGCATGTTGGTGAACTTCGAAACGTACGTCTCCAGGGGGACGCCGTACTGCAGGCCCACCGAGACGGCGATCGAGAAGGCGTCCATCATGCCGGCGAGGGTGGAACCCTGCTTCGACATCTTCAGGAAGACCTCGCCGAGACCGTCGTCCGGGTAGGAGTTGGCGGTCATGTAGCCCTCGGCGCCGCCCACCGTGAAGGAGGTGGTGATGCCGGGCCGGCCCTTGGGGAGGCGCTTGCGGACCGGTCGGTACTCGACGACCTTCTCCACGGCCTCGCGGATGGTCTCCTCCGCCTTCTCCGCGATCTTCTCTTCCTTCTTCTTCGCGGAGAGCGGCTGGCCGACCTTGCAGTTGTCGCGGTAGATCGCGAGCGCCTTGACGCCCAGCTTCCAGGCCTCGAAGTAGACCTCTTCGACGTCCTCGACGGTGGCGCTCTCAGGGAGGTTGACCGTCTTGGAGAGCGCCCCGGAGATCCATGGCTGGATCGCGGCCATCATGCGGACGTGGCCCATCGCGGAGATGGAACGCTCGCCCATGGCGCAGTCGAACACCTCGTAGTGCTCGTTCCTGAGGCCCGGGGCGTCGATCACATTGCCGTGGTCGGCGATGTGGGCGACGATCGCCTCGACCTGCTCCTCCTGGTAGCCCAGGCGGCGCAGGGCCTGCGGCACGGTGCCGTTGACGATCTGCATGGAGCCGCCGCCGACCAGCTTCTTGAACTTGACCAGCGCGAGGTCGGGCTCGAGCCCGGTCGTGTCACAGGACATCGCGAGACCGATGGTGCCGGTCGGGGCGATGACGGACGCCTGCGAGTTGCGGAAGCCGTTCTTCTCGCCGAGCCGGAGCACGTCCTGCCAGGCCTCCGTGGCGGCGGCCCAGACCGGGGAGTCCAGGTCGTCGATGCGGACGGCCACGGCGTTGGCGTCGGAGTGCTGCTTCATGACGCGCAGGTGCGGCTGCGCGTTGCGGGCGTAGCCGTCGTACGGGCCCACGACCGCGGCGAGCTCCGCGGAGCGCTTGTACGACGTACCCGTCATCAGCGAGGTGATGGCACCGGCGAGGGAGCGGCCGCCGTCGGAGTCGTACGCGTGGCCGGTCGCCATCAGGAGGGCGCCGAGGTTGGCGTACCCGATGCCCAGCTGACGGAACGCGCGGGTGTTCTCGCCGATCTTCGAGGTCGGGAAGTCCGCGAAGCAGATGGAGATGTCCATCGCCGTGATGACCAGCTCGACGACCTTCGAGAAGCGCTCGATCTCGAAGGACTGGTTGCCCAGGCCGTCGTCCTTGAGGAACTTCATCAGGTTCAGCGAGGCGAGGTTGCAGGACGTGTTGTCCAGGTGCATGTACTCGCTGCAGGGGTTCGAGCCGTTGATCCGGCCCGACTCCGGGCACGTGTGCCAGTGGTTGATGGTGTCGTCGTACTGGATGCCGGGGTCGGCGCAGGCCCAGGCCGCCTCGGCCATCTTACGGAAGAGCGCCTTGGCGTCGACCTCCTCGAGGACCTCACCGGTCATACGGGCGCGCAGGCCGAACTTGTCGCCGTTCTCCACGGCCTTCATGAACTCGTCGTTCACACGGACCGAGTTGTTGGCGTTCTGGTACTGGACGGACGTGATGTCGTCGCCGCCCAGGTCCATGTCGAAGCCCGCGTCACGGAGGGCGCGGATCTTCTCCTCTTCCTTGACCTTGGTCTCGATGAAGCCCTCGATGTCCGGGTGGTCGACGTCGAGGATGACCATCTTGGCGGCGCGGCGGGTGGCGCCGCCCGACTTGATCGTTCCTGCGGAGGCGTCGGCGCCGCGCATGAAGGAGACGGGACCCGAGGCGTTCCCGCCGGAGGAGAGCAGTTCCTTGGAGGAGCGGATACGGGAGAGGTTCAGGCCGGCACCGGAGCCGCCCTTGAAGATCATGCCCTCTTCCTTGTACCAGTCGAGGATCGACTCCATGGAGTCGTCGACGGCCAGGATGAAGCAGGCGGAGACCTGCTGGGGCTGGGGCGTGCCGACGTTGAACCACACCGGCGAGTTGAAGCTGAAGACCTGGTGCAGGAGGGCGTACGCCAGCTCGTGCTCGAAGATCTCGGCGTCGGCGGGCGAGGCGAAGTACTTGTGGTCCTCTCCGGCCTTCCGGTACGTCTTCACGATGCGGTCGATGAGCTGTTTGAGGCTCACCTCGCGCTGCGGGGTGCCGACGGCACCGCGGAAGTACTTGCTGGTGACGATGTTGACCGCGTTCACCGACCAGAACTCGGGGAACTCGACGCCACGCTGCTCGAAGTTGACCGAGCCGTCGCGCCAGTTGGTCATGACGACATCACGGCGCTCCCAGGCCACCTCGTCATACGGGTGCACGCCCGGGGTGGTGTGGATGCGCTCGATACGCAGCCCCTTGCTGCCCTTGGAACCCTTGGCTCGGGAACCTCGTGCCGGACCGCTCGCCGTCTCTGTCATGCCGCCTCCCTGTATCGGGCTAAAACGCCCTGAAGTGCCTCGTTCTTCCCGGGGCACGGTGTGTGTCTGGTGTTGCGCGCACCGCGTACACGTCCGCTCGCAACAGGTATTTGGTCGCCGCCGATCAGCCGGTCCCAGCCGGCCCTCCCGTCAGTCGGCGGCGTGGGCGGGAACGGGGACTTCAGCAGTCGCTCCGGACCCGCGATCGGTTCCCTCTCGCCCCGTGCCCGCGTCATCGTCGTCCGCGGCGGGGCTCCGCGTGTCTTCCCTGAGTTCCGCGATGGCGGCCTCGAAGTCCTCCAGCGAGTCGAACGCCCGGTACACGGACGCGAACCGCAGAAAGGCGACGAGGTCCAGCTCCTGCAGCGGGCCGAGTATGGCCAACCCGACGTCATGGGTGGTCAGTTCGGCGCTTCCGGTGGCGCGCACCGCCTCCTCGACCCGTTGGCCGAGCTGGGCGAGTGCGTCCTCGGTGACAGGCCGTCCCTGGCATGCCTTGCGGACGCCGTTGATGACCTTGGTACGACTGAAGGGTTCGGTGACTCCGGACCGCTTGACCACCATGAGCGAGCACGTCTCCACCGTGGTGAACCGACGGGAGCAGTCGGGACACTGGCGGCGCCTGCGGATCGACGTACCGTCGTCGGTCGTCCGGCTGTCGACAACACGGCTGTCGGGGTGCCTGCAGAAGGGGCAGTGCATCGAACTCCAACCCTCCTTCACGGCACGACTCAATAGCCTCGACAGACCCTTCGGCCCCTCGAAGCAGGCCCCAGCATAGGCGATGATCGAGCCCCCTGAGGACCGGGGGAACCACAACTTCTGGGCCGCTGATGCCATCCAACCACTAGATCTGGGGTTTTGGCTGCAGATTCGACCCATGAATACGTGTCTTGCCGATGTCGCCATCTGTCGCACACCCGTATCGGTCCCGGGACCTGCGGGGATAGCGTGGGCGCCGCGCGGAGGGCCGGTTCACGGTTGACGGGACACCGGGTGGCAGACTGGGCCACGACCCACGAGGTCGTCGCCCCGGCGGTGAAGAGTACGACAATGAACCGTTTTGCCCGCCGGGTGCAGCGTTGGCCATACACCCAGACACATGATCGCGGCAGGCGGTTCGGTATTTTTCACTCGAACGTGTGTTTGGCGCAACCTTTCGAAAGCAACTACCGTTGTCCAGCAGGGAGACGAACGAGAGGGGCCGACGTGACCACCACCGCAGACACTGCCGCCATCACTGCCCAGGACCGCTCCCAGGGCCGACTCGAGCCGGTGCATGCCATGAACGAAGCAGTGAACCAGGAGGGCCCCAAGCCCACACGCTCCCTGCCGGGCCGACCTCCAGGCATCCGGGCGGACAGCTCCGGCCTCACCGACCGGCAGCGCCGGGTGATCGAGGTGATCAGGGACTCGGTGCAGCGGCGCGGCTACCCGCCGTCGATGCGGGAGATCGGACAGGCCGTGGGGCTCTCCAGCACCTCCTCGGTCGCACACCAGCTGATGGCACTCGAGCGCAAGGGCTTCCTGCGCCGCGACCCCCACCGGCCGCGCGCCTACGAGGTGCGGGGTTCCGACCAGTCCACCGCGCAGCCCACCGACACGGCAGGCAAGCCGGCCGCGTCGTACGTCCCGCTGGTCGGCCGGATCGCCGCCGGTGGCCCGATCCTCGCCGAGGAGTCGGTCGAGGACGTGTTCCCCCTGCCCCGGCAGCTGGTCGGGGACGGCGAGCTGTTCGTCCTGAAGGTCGTCGGTGACTCGATGATCGAGGCCGCGATCTGCGACGGTGACTGGGTGACCGTCCGCCGCCAGCCGGTCGCCGAGAACGGCGACATCGTGGCGGCCATGCTGGACGGTGAGGCCACGGTCAAGCGCTTCAAGCGCGAGGACGGACACGTCTGGCTGCTGCCCCACAACTCCGCGTACTCGCCGATTCCCGGCGACGAGGCGACCATCCTCGGCAAGGTCGTGGCGGTGCTGCGGCGGGTCTGACCGCGGCGGCGGGCGGCACACCTCCGCCCCTGATCCGGGCCCCGGGACCACCTGCGCCGGTTCCGGGGCCCTGCTCTGTCCGAGCCCGACGGCTCATGTGTCTGCGCTGTCCCAGGCCAGGGCCCGGGACAGCGCAGTCGTCTATTCGCCATCCACCTCGCGGGCCGCGTCGTCGATCTCAGCCTTGTCGGCCGCCTCGCCGATCTCGGCCTTGCGGGCCGCCTCGTCGATCGCGGCCAGCGACCTGCGCGCCTGGTTACGGTCCGTCGTGTACCAGAAGTCGGGCAGTGACGCCTTCAGATAGCTGCCGTACCGGGCCGTGGCCAGACGCTGGTCCAGCACGGCGACCACGCCGCGGTCCCCTGTCGCACGTACGAGGCGGCCGGCGCCCTGGGCCATCAGCAGGGCCGCGTGCGTGGCGGCGACGGCCATGAAGCCGTTGCCCCCGGCATCCTCGACCGCTTTCTGGCGGGCGCTCATCAGCGGGTCGTCCGGGCGGGGGAACGGGATCTTGTCCATGACGACCAGCTGGCAGCTGGGGCCCGGGACATCAACGCCCTGCCAGAGCGAGAGCGTGCCGAAGAGACAGGTCTGCGGGTCCGCCGCGAAGTTCTTGATCAGCTCGCCCAGCGTCTCCTCGCCCTGGAGGAGGATCGGGAACTCGGGAATGCGGGAGCGCAGTTCTTCGGCCGCCAGCTGAGCTGCCCGCATCGAGGAGAAGAGGCCGAGGGTCCGGCCGCCGGCCGCCTGGACCAGCTCCGTCAGCTCGTCCAGCATGTCCGCGCGGTCACCGTCCCTTGCGGGCCGCGACAGGTGCTTGGCGACATACAGGATGCCCTGCTTCGGGTAGTCGAAGGGCGAGCCGACGTCGACGCCCTTCCACTGCGGGAGGTCCTCGCCCTCCGTGCCCTCGGGCGCCAGCCCCAGCGACGCCCCCACCCCGTTGAAGTCACCGCCGAGCTTGAGCGTCGCCGAGGTCAGGACCACCGAACGGTCCGCGAAGAGCTTCTCCCTGAGGAGACCCGAGACGGACATGGGCGCGACGCGCAGGGAGGCACCGAAACGGTCGTGGCGCTCGTACCACACGACGTCCCACTCCGAGCCGTTCGTGATCCGCTCGGCAACGTCGTGGATCGTCTCGACCGAGGCGAGCGCCTGCTTGCGCACCGCGTCCTCGTCCCCCACGGACTTGTCGCGTGTCGCCCCGATCGCCGAGATCACCGTTCGGGCGGCGTCGCGCAGCGCCATCAGCGCGTACCCGAGGTCCTCGGGAATCTCCTCCAAGCGGCCCGGCAGGGCCAGCTCCATCAGGCGCTCGAAGCCCTCGGCGGCCGACTGGAGCTGGTCGGCCGCCTTCTCGTTGGCGAGCTTCGCGGCGCGGCGCACGGCGCGGTTGACCTGGCCGGGGGTGAGCTCGCCGGTGGCAACGCCGGTGACACGGGAGACCAGCTCATGGGCCTCGTCGACGATCAGCACCTCGTGCTGGGGCAGGACCGGGGCGCCCTCGATGGCATCGATCGCCAGGAGAGCGTGATTCGTGACGACGACCTCCGCGAGCTTCGCCCGCTCGCGCGCCATCTCGGCGAAGCACTCGGCGCCGTACGCGCACTTCGAGGCGCCCAGGCACTCCCGGGAGGACACGGAGATCTGTGACCAGGCCCGGTCGGAGACGCCGGGAGTGAGGTCGTCGCGGTCACCGGTGTCGGTGTCGCCCGCCCAGTCCCGCAGCCGCAGCAGGTCCTGGCCCAGCTTGCTGGTGGGCGCGGCCGCCTCGAACTGGTCGAAGAGGCCCTCTTCCTCGTCCTGCGGCATGCCTTCATGGAGGCGGTGCAGGCACAGGTAGTTCGACCGGCCCTTGAGCATCGCGAACTCGGGGCGGCGGCGCAGCAGCGGATGCAGCGCGTCGACCGTGCGCGGAAGGTCCCGCTCCACGAGCTGCCGCTGGAGCGCCAGCGTGGCCGTCGCCACGACGACCCGGTCACCGCGCGCGAGCGCGGGCACCAGATAGCCGAGCGACTTTCCTGTGCCGGTGCCGGCCTGGACCAGCAGATGGGAGCCGTCGTCGATGGCCTCCGAGACGGCTTCGGCCATGGTCACCTGGCCAGGGCGCTCCGTACCGCCGACGGCTGTGACGGCGGCATGCAGGAGTTCGGGGAGTGAGGGCTCTGTCATAGCGCGTCCACCCTACGGCGCGGCACTGACAACCGGGCGATCAACTCCGAGTCCAGGGGCGCGATCAAGACGTGTACGAAGGCGTTGATCAAGGCCGAGGTGTCGTTACTGGTAGTGATGGCGCTACAGCAGATCGCGCAGGGTCCGGTCCCGGACCATGAGGGCGGCCCGTTTGCCGGGCAGGTCGACCTCGGCGGCGTACCGGAAGCCGGCGCTCAGGAAGGCGGACACGGAAGGGGTGTTGCGAAGGTCGGGTTCCGCGATGACACGCGCGCAGGAGGTTCGACGGTCGAGTACGAGGTCGGAGACGGCTCTGAGCAGGGTTGAGCCGAGTCCGCGCCCTCGGTTGGCGACACCGCCGATGAGGAAGTGGATTCCGGTGTCGTGAGGGCGTGCGGGGTAGTGGCGGGCCAAGGGGTCGAGGTCGGCGCGGTAGATCTCCCAGTAGCTCATGGGCGTGTCGTCCAGCACTCCGAGACAGGGCACGCTGCGGCCGTCTCCGTCGAGCTGGGCGCGCAGATGGTCCTCGGCCACCGATTCGGGCCCCGCAAGCTCCCAGAACGCGGCGACGGCGGGGTCGTTCATCCAACGGCTGATGAGCGGGAGGTCGTGGTCGACGCGCACGGGAGCGAGGCGGAATTCGCCCACGGGGGTGGAGATCGGACCCCAGGCGCCGACGGGGCCGAGCAGGTCGTCACCGGCCGGGGTGACGGTTGTGGGCCTCGCTGTGCCGTCCCCTGAAGGCTTCGCCATGCCCTTCTCGTCGCCCCGTTCCGCCACTCCCCCTGCTTCTCGGGCTGCCCCGCCTGCCCTGGCTGCTCGGGCTGCCCCGGCTGCTCCGTCCTCCTCGGCGAAGAGCGCGACGAGTTCGTCGGGCAGGCGCAGGTCGAGGGTGTCCTCGCTGTCCGTGCCGGGGCCCGAGCCGCTGCCGAGGGGCGTGATGGGGGCGGTACCGGCGTCGGCGCTCGCATCGGTGGGAGGCACGGCGACGCTCCTCTCAGGAGTTGGGGTGGGTCATGTTCCTCAGGAATGAAGGGGGTTGGCGATGGTGACGTAGACGGACTGGGTGTCGACCGGGCCGATGAGTTCGTCGAGTCCGTGCAGCCGGGTCAGCAGGTTTGCCTTGCAGCGCAGTACGGGTGAGTCGAGCAGGTGAGCGGGCAGGGGTGTACGCAGCCGGGCGGGACCGGAGGCGACGTCGGCGAGGAAGCGGCGGAAGGCGGCGAGCAACAGCCGTTCGTCGGCGAGGCGCTGGGAGCCGAAGGCGCCGACGAGGCCGAGCACGTTGTTGACGGCGAGGTAGTAGGCGAAGCGTTCGTCGGTGACCTCGTCGGAGACGAAGGTGTCGCTGCGCTCGCCGATTCCGGGGAGTCGGTTGTCCAGCTCCGCGCGCCGGGACTCGCGGAAGTAGTAGCCCTGGTTGTCGCGGTAGCGGCCGCCCGCGGGCCAGCCCTGCGAGTCCAGCAGGAGCAGGGTGTTCTGCTGGTGGGCCTCCAGGGCGATACCGGCCTCGCTGTCCAGCCAGAGGACGGGCCGGATCACCTGCTCCAGGTAGCGGAGGAACCACTCGGTGGCGACGGCGCCGCGCGGTCGGCCGGTGCGTCCGGCGAGGCACGCGACGATCTCGGTGAGCCGGGACCGCATCGGGGGTCCGCCCTGCTCTGGTCCGCCCTGCTCAGGGCCGCCCTGCTCGGCGCCGGACGGTCCGCCGGGCTGGACCTGGGGCCTGGGTGAGACGAGTCCCGCGATACAGGAGACGGCGTCCGTCGGTGTGAACGGGTTGTGGCGGATCACCACGTCGAGCCCGGGCACGGGGTTCCCCTCCGGGTCGTTGACGCCGACCCAGGCGGGGTCCCGGACGATGTCGAAGCCCGGATGGGCCGCCTGCCACTGTTCGGCGAGGCCGCTGCGCAGCAGACGGTGGACTTCGACGCCGCGATGGAGTTCCTTGCGGAGGTTCTCCCGGCGGGAGTTGGTGATGGGCAGGCTCAGCGACAGTTTCAGCATCGCCGGGGCGCCGGATCGATAGAGGGTACGTACGGAGGAGGTGGGGTGCCACGGGGTGCCGTGGAGGCCGAGGTCCTGGAGCAGACCCGCGTCCAGCAGTCTCGCCGTCTCGGGGCGGTGGCGGACCTCGCGCATCTGCCAGGGGTGCATGGGGAGTGCGGTGTGCCCGTCGGGGAGCGGGAGCCCGGCGCCGGCGAGCCGGGTGGTGAGCTGCCCGGCGGGCACGGGGCGGCCGCGCTCGGTCCAGGCCGAGTCCGTGGCGAGTACGGAGGGGGCGACGGCCAGCCAGTGCAGCGGGAAGGAGCCGCGCGACTCGGGTGAGTAGAGCCGGGTTTCGGCGTCGGAGAGCCCTTCACGGCTCTTCGGGGTGGGGTGCAGCGGGTGGCCGAGCAACAGCGACTGCTCGGCGGCCAGGAAGAGGTCGGTGCCGTCGGCGGGGTGCTTCCTGCGGTCGCTGACGAACACGACGGTTCGCCGGACGGAGTCGGCGACCCGGCCCACCAGGTCCCCGCTGCCCTCCTTGTGGCTGGTCCGCGTCTCTCGTCCGAGGAGCGCCGCCAGCGTGACCGCGTCGGTGGGCGGCGACTGGTCGGGGGCGTCGGAGAGGTGGGGCAGGCCGAGGCGGTGCCAGCCCGTCGGGGACCAGTAGTGGACCGGGACGACGAGGACGGTGCCGCTGGCGGGGAGGGGGATGCGGAGGGTGCCCTCGTCGGGGGCGGCGAGGTCGTTCTCCCGTACCCAGCAGCGCAGCAGGTTCTCCACGGCCGCGGCCTCGGCAGCGGTGTGCGGGTCGGGATGCTCCAGCAGGTCGGCGCGGGTACCGCGCACCTGCTCGGAGGGCCGGGGCCCGCCCTTCTGTCGGGGGGCTGCTTCCGTTCCCGGTCCGAGCGGGGCCCGGACCGGCGTGCCGCGGTTTCCTCGCTCGGCGATGTGGGGGTGACCGTGGGATGCGGGAGTGACGTTCAAGTGAGTTCTTTCTGCTCTCGATGGGTGCGGGGCCACGAGGCGAGTCGGCCATGCCCCGCGGCTGTCACCGTCCGGCGGCAGGAGGCGGAGGCGCCGCCGCGACCGCCGTCACGGCATCCGCCAGCCGCTCCAGCACCGCGTTCACCTGCTCATCGGTGATCGTCAGGGGCGGCAGCAGCCGCACCACGCTGGAGTGGCGTCCGCCGAGTTCCACGATCAGGCCACGGCGCAGGCACTCCCGCTGAACGGCGGCGGCCAGGTCGGGGGCGGCGGGGCGCGGGTCGGCCGGGCATGGGTCGGCGGGCCGCGGATCGGCGGGGCACGGGTCGGCAAAAGAGCCTGCGGTACCGGGCGTGGTCGGCTCCTCGGGGTCCACGAACTCGACGCCGATCATCAGCCCCCGGCCGCGGACGTCACCGATACAGGGGAACTCGGCGGCCAGGCCCCGCAGTTGGTTCAGCATGCGTGCGCCCAGCAGGGCGGCTCGGTCGGCGAGCCGGTTCTCACGGACATACGCAAGCGTCGCCGCGCCGGCGGCCATGGCGAGCTGATTGCCGCGGAACGTGCCGGCGTGGGCGCCGGGTTCCCACACGTCGAGGTCGTCGCGGTAGACCACGACGGCCAGGGGCAGACTGCCGCCGATGGCCTTGG
This sequence comes from Streptomyces montanus, assembly GCF_005786655.1. Classification (NCBI taxonomy): domain Bacteria; kingdom Bacillati; phylum Actinomycetota; class Actinomycetes; order Kitasatosporales; family Streptomycetaceae; genus Streptomyces; species Streptomyces montanus. The sequence continues at coordinate 61,932 of NZ_VBZC01000003.1, read as the reverse complement.
ACAGCACCATCACGTCGGGCGTGATACCGCTGTGTTCCACGGCCCAGAAGGTGCCGGTACGCCCGACCCCGGTCTGGAGCTCATCGGCGATCAGGGGGATGGAGCGGGCGGACGTGATCTCCCGGATCCGCCGCATCCAGTCATCGCGCGCCGGAATCACGCCGCCCTCGCCCTGCACCGGTTCCAGGATCATTCCGGCGGGCTTCGGTACCCCGGACTTGGTGTCGTCGAGGAGGGACTCCGTCCAGCGCGCGGCCAGTTCGGCCCCGCGCTCGCCGCCGATGCCGAACGGGCAGCGGTAGTCCTGCGGATAGGGAAGGCGCGCGACGCGTACATCCGGCGCGCCCCCGGATGCTTCGAGCGCCCCGGCGGTCATCCCGTGGTAGGCGCCGGCGAAGGCGAACATCCCGGTACGCCCGGTCGCGGCGCGCACCAGCTTCAGCGCCGCCTCGACCGCGTCCGTGCCCGCGGGCCCGCAGAACTGCACGCGCGCGTGCTCGGCGAACCCGGGCGGCAGCGTACGGAACAACTCGGTGGTGAAGGCGTCCTTGACGGGGGTGGCCAGGTCGAGAATGTGCAGCGGCGCCCCCGAGTCGAGAACCTTTCTGATCGCTTCCAGCACCACCGGGTGGTTGTGCCCCAGCGCCAACGTCCCGGCCCCCGACAGACAGTCGAGGTAGCGGCACCCGTCAGCCCCTTCGATCGTCAGCCCGCGCGCCCGCACGGGCACGATCGGCAGAGCGCGCGCGTAGGTGCGCGCCGCGGACTCACGCGCCGACTGCCGCCGCAGAATCCCCTCGTGCGCCGAGGGCGCTTCCTCGGTCGCGCGCGCCGCTCGCGTCACTGCATCTCGTGTCCTGAGCGCCCTGTCAGAAGCACGCGCCCCGGGCGCAGACTCGGTCACGGCCACGTCTGTCGGTCCTCCCGCTGTCCACAGGCGAGTTGCTCGGCCACCCGACAGGGCGGCGGAGGGATGAACGCAGGCGGAACGTCCCCCGTACGTACCAACGACGTGGACCGCGAGGGGCAACGGTGGGACGAAGATCCTTGCCGTGACGGAACCGTTGCCGTTCCATCGGAAGTCCCCCACAGCAACGGCATAGTGTGTGGTGCCGTTCGGCGCTCCTTGCTGATCAACGTCCACGGTCAGTCAAGGAATCCGGATCCATAGATCCGTACGAAGCTGCAAAGGCAGTTCTGAGTTCGCTTACGCCCAGGGGGAGTTACACCATGCGATCCATACGCCCGCTCTTCGCCGCCCGTCGAGGGAGGAGCACGCGCCGCGGACCCTCCCCCGTGCTGGCCGCGGTCGGCCTGGCCACGGCGCTGGCGCTGACCGCCACCGCCTGCGAGTCGGGCGACGACACGAACGCGGGTGGCGAGGCGTCCGCCTCCGCGACCACCGGCGGCGACGACAAGATCAAGATCCCGGACGACTTCAAGGACCGGCTCAAGGAACACGGGATCGACCTGGACCAGTGGAAGGGCGGCGCCTGGAAGAACTGGGACAAGGACGACTGGCTGCGCGAGGCCGGCGACTTCATCAACCCGATCATCAAGGACCTGTGGGACCCGGACCGCATGCGTGAGGCCGAGGACCCGGACCAGGGCAAGGGCGTCGACGACAGCGATCTCGCCGGCGACCAGGGAGTCACCGACCCGGAGCCGGCACCCGTCAAGGCGCGGCCCGTGCAGGCGGCGTACCACGACAACGCCCCCGAGGCGGGCAAGGTGTTCTTCGACTCCCCCGAGGGCACCATGGTCTGCTCCGCGACCGTGGTCGAGGACCCGGCCCACCCGGGCAAGTCCAACCTCGTGTGGACCGCGGGCCACTGCGTGCACGCCGGCAAGAAGGGCGGCTGGTACCGCAACATCGCCTTCGTGCCCTCGTACAACAACGACGCCAAGTCGGCGGCGGAGCTCCAGGGCGTCACCAAGGAGGAGGTCGCTCCGTACGGCGTCTGGTGGGGTGACTGGGCGCAGACCTCGGACCAGTGGATCGAGCGGGGCGGTGCGACGGGCGGCCAGGGTGCCTCGTACGACTTCGCCGTCATTCATGTGACGCCGGAGGAGGGTAGTGGCGGCAAGTCCCTGGAGGAGACGGTCGGTTCGGCCCTTCCGGTGGACTTCAACGCCCCGGCCGTGGCCAAGGTCGGCGACATCACGGCGACGGGCTACCCGGCCGCCAAGCCGTTCGACGGCGAGACCATGTACCAGTGCCAGGACAAGCCGGGCCGGCTCTCGATCACCAAGGCCGAGCCGACGATGTACCGCATCGGCTGCACGATGACCGGCGGTTCGTCCGGCGGCGGCTGGGTGGCGACGGGCTCGGACGGCAAGCCGGCGCTGGTGTCCAACACCTCGATCGGCCCGGTGACCGCGGGCTGGCTGGCGGGTCCGCACCTGGGCAAGGAGGCCAAGGGCATTTACGACGCGGTGAGCGAGAAGTTCGCCGGGAAGCAGTAGCGGCGCGTCGACGGACGGCGGCGGGGCGGCTCACGAAGATCTTCACCGTCCCGCCGCCGTTCGTCCCCAACTCGGCGGGCATAGTGGGGTGTCGCGCTCGAGCGGGCTCCATGCCGAGCTGCCTGCGTCCGTTCTGACGCGCGCATGACAGATGTTCGTTCTATCGGGGGTAACAGCACATGCGTTCCACACGTCCACGTTCGTCCTTCGCGAGCCGTCGCGGGCGACGCCACGTCCTCGCCGTCACCGGAGTCGTGGCGGCGCTGGCGCTCACCGCCACCGCCTGCAAATCGGGCGACGACAAGGCGGCCGACAAGCCCGCCGCGACCGCGTCCGAGGCCGCGGGCAACGACCAGGTCGAGGTTCCCGCCGACATCGCCGACAAGCTCAAGGACCACGGCATCGACGTGGACCAGTGGAAGAACGGCGCCTGGAAGGACTGGGACAAGGACAAGTGGCTCAGTGAGGCACAGGACTTCGTCAACCCGGTCATCAAGGGTCTCTGGAAGCCCGAGCGGATGAAGTCCGCCAAGGACCCGGACAAGACGATCGCCGCGAAGGACGCGTCGGCCGGCCAGGGCACCAGTGACCCGGCGCCCTCCCCGGTCACGGCCACACGCGAGAAGACCCCGTATCACAAGAACGCCGCTCCGGTCGGCAAGGTCTTCTTCGACTCCCCCGAGGGCTCGATGGTCTGCTCCGGCACGATCGTCAAGGACCCGCGCAACCCGGGCAAGTCCAACCTCGTGTGGACCGCCGGCCACTGTGTGCACGCGGGCGGTGGCGGCGGCTGGTACCGCAACATCGCCTTCGTGCCCGCGTACAACGACCTCGGCAAGTCCGAGGCACAGCTGGCCAATGCGACGCAGCAGGAGATCGCCCCGTACGGCCAGTACTGGGCGGACTGGGCGTCGACGTCCGACGAGTGGATCAAGGGCGGCTCGGAGACGGGCGGCGCCGGTGCCGCGTACGACTACGCGGTGCTGCACGTGAAGCCGGAATCGGGCGGCAAGTCCCTCGAGGAGACGGTCGGCGCGGCCCTGGACGTCGACTTCTCCACACCGTCCGCCGCGTCCGCCGGATCGATGGGCGCCTGGGGCTACCCGGCCGCACCGCCGTACAACGGTCTGATCATGCACAAGTGCCTCGACCGGCCCGGCCGTCTCTCGCTCGGCGCACAGCTGCCGACGATGTACCGCATCGGCTGCACGATGACCGGCGGTTCGTCCGGCGGTGGCTGGTTCCGTGTCGTGGGCGGCAAGACCAAGCTGGTGTCGAATACGTCGATCGGCCCCGCCGACAACACCTGGCTCGCGGGACCGCAGCTCGGCCAGGGCGCCGAGGCGATCTACGACAACATGAGCAAGCAGTACGGCGACAAGTGACCGTCGTGGACACGTAACCGCCGTACACGCTCACATGGCGAAGGCCCGCCCCCTGCGAGAGGGGGCGGGCCTTCGCCGTCTGGCGGTATGGCGCTCTGTGGATCAGAGAGCGGGCGTCGGAACGTACGGCGCCAGCTCCGCCGCGAACTCCTCGTGCACCCGCACCTTCAGCAACGTGCCCTCCGGGGTGTGCTCCTCGGAGATCACCTCGCCGTCGGTGTGGGCCCGGGCGACGAGCCGGCCGTGCGTGTACGGCACGAGCACCTCGAGCTCGACCGAGGGCCGCGGCAGTTCGACGTCGATGAGCGCGCGCAGCTCGTCGATGCCCTGACCCGTGCGGGCCGAGACGGCGATGGAACGCTTCTCGATCCGCATCAGCCGCTGGAGCACCAGCGGGTCGGCCGCGTCCGCCTTGTTGATCACCACGATCTCGGGCACGCCGGTCGCGCCCACGTCGCGGACCACCTCGCGTACGGCGGCCAGCTGCTCCTCCGGCGCCGGGTGCGAACCGTCGACCACGTGCAGGATCAGGTCGGAATCGCCGACCTCCTCCATGGTGGAACGGAACGCCTCGACCAGGTGGTGCGGCAGGTGTCGTACGAACCCGACGGTGTCCGCGAGCGTGTAGAGCCGCCCGCTGGGCGTCTCGGCCCGGCGCACGGTCGGGTCGAGGGTCGCGAACAGCGCGTTCTCGACCAGCACACCCGCGCCCGTCAGCCGGTTGAGCAGCGAGGACTTGCCCGCGTTGGTGTAGCCGGCGATGGCGACCGAGGGCACCTTGTTGCGCCGGCGCTCCTGGCGCTTGATCTCGCGGCCGGTCTTCATGGCCGCGATCTCCCGGCGCATCTTCGCCATCTTCTCGCGGATACGGCGCCGGTCCGTCTCGATCTTGGTCTCACCGGGACCACGGGTGGCGAGGCCGCCGCCCTTGCCACCGCCCATCTGACGGGACAGCGACTGACCCCAGCCTCGCAGCCGCGGCAGCATGTACTGCATCTGCGCGAGCGCGACCTGCGCCTTGCCCTCGCGGGACTTGGCGTGCTGGGCGAAGATGTCGAGGATCAGGGCGGTCCGGTCGATCACCTTGACCTTGACGACGTCCTCGAGGTGGATCAGCTGGCCCGGCGAGAGCTCACCATCACAGATGACGGTGTCCGCGCCGGTCTCGAGCACGATGTCGCGCAGCTCGTAGGCCTTGCCGGAGCCGATGTACGTGGCCGGGTCCGCCTTGTCACGGCGCTGGATCACGCCGTCGAGCACCAGAGCGCCCGCGGTCTCGGCGAGGGCGGCCAGCTCCGCGAGGGAGTTGTCCGCGTCGGCCGCGGTCCCCGAGGTCCACACACCGACGAGCACCACACGCTCCAGCCGAAGCTGCCGGTACTCGACCTCGGTGACGTCCTCGAGCTCGGTGGAGAGGCCCGCGACGCGGCGCAGTGCCGCGCGGTCGGAGCGGTCGAACTGGTCGCCGTCCCGCTCTCCATCGATCTCGTGGCTCCAGGCGACGTCCTCTTCCATCAGGGCATCGGCCCGAAGACCTTCGGGGTAGTTCTGCGCGAGGCTCTGCGAGTCCTGGGAAGGGGAAGAAGAGGAGGTCATTGGGTCCTTACGTCGATGGGGTACCTGTGGTGCGACGGACTGCGATCCGTCACTTGCGACAACGTCCGGAGGTGCCGGGAGATTCCCGGCCCCCAGGTCTGTCCGGAGGGCCGCGTCGTCGACCCGGGTCCGAAAGGCCGCGTCGTCGACGTGAAGATATTCGCACGGCACGGCCCGTCTCGTCACCCGAGTTATCGCGCGCTCCCCGCGCCCTGCCCGGCGGGCGCGGCACTGCGCCAGTCCGGGTGCCCCGGCATGGGCGGGGTCTTCTCTCCGTAGAGCCAGGCCTTGAAGAACCCGCCCAGATCGCGGCCCGCGACGGCTGACGCGAGGCGCTGGAAGTCCGCGGTCGTCGCGATGTCGTCACGGTGGGCGTTCACCCATGTCCGTTCCAGCCGCTCGAATGCCGGGTGCCCGATCTCCTGGCGCAGCGCGTACAGGACCAGAGCGCTGCCGTCATAAACGTTCGGCCTGAAGATGCTCATCCCCTCGTCCGAGCCGGGTGCCTTGGGTGCCGCGGGCGGGCCTCCGGCGGCCCGCCATGTGTCGGACGCGCGGTAGGCCGCGCGCATGCGCTTCTCCAGGGGCCTGTCCGCCGTTTCCTCCGCGTAGAGGGCCTCGTACCAGGTGGCGTGTCCTTCGTTGAGCCACAGGTCGGACCAGGTGCGTGGGGTGACACTGTCGCCGAACCACTGGTGCGCCAGCTCATGCACCATGATCGACTCGACGTACCACTTCGGGTACTCGGGGCGTGTGAAGAGCTCTCTCTCGAAGAGAGAGAGTGTCTGCGTCTCGAGTTCGAAGCCTGTTCGCGCCTCGGCGACCAGCAGCCCGTACGTCTCGAAGGGATAGCGGCCGACCTTCCTCTCCATCCAGGCGATGTGGTCGGGGGTCTTCTCGAGCCAGGGCTCCAGCTGCTCGCGGTCCTTGGCGGGCACCACGTCCCGTACGGGAAGGCCGCCCGGTCCGCTCCGGCGCAGCACGGAGGAGCGGCCGATGGACACCTGGGCCAGCTCGGTGGCCATGGGGTGGGCGGTTCGGTACGCCCAGGTGGTGGTCGCCGCGCGGCGGGCCACGGCCACCGGCAGTCCGTTGGCCACGGCCGTGTAGCCGTTGGGCGCGGTGATCCGGACGGTGAACATCGCTTTGTCGGACGGGTGGTCGTTGCCCGGGAAGACCCGGTGCGCGGCGTCGGCCTGGTTGGCCATCGCGAGACCGTCACGCGTCCGCACCCAGCCGCTCTTCACGTCCTCTTCGGGCACCGGGTTGCTGTCGTGTCGCACGGTGATCCTCATCCGGCTCCCGGGCGGCAGCGGCGTCGCCGGCGTGACCACCAGGTCCTCGCCCGCGCCCCGGTACTTCGCGGGCGCCCCGTTGACCTCGACGGATCTCACGCTCCCGTTCGAGTAGTCAAGGTTGACCTGATCGAGCCACTCCGTCGTCCGGGCGGCGATCGTGGTGACCGTCGGCAGCGGCTTGGTGTTGCTGCCGGGATAGGTGAAGGCGAGGTCGTACGCCAGCACGTCGTACCCGGGGTTGCCCAGGTGAGGGAAGAGGCGGTCGCCGATGCCGAGCGGTGCCGGGGCCGGGGCGCTCGCGGCGATGAGACAGACGGAGACGGCGGAGGCCGCTGAGGCGATCAGCGCCGTACGGATGCGTCTGGAGGGCTTCGGGAGCGCTCTGGGGGCCTTGGGGAGCGGGGGGCGGGTCCTGGGGGTGAGCAGCATGGACCACGGCTATCAGCGCCCGCCCCGAGCGCTGCGACGACTCGCGTCGTGCCCACCCGAACGGGTCCCTACGGGGCCGTCGCCTGATGCTGGGCCCGGTTCACGTCGTACACACCCGGCACGTTGCGCATCGCCCGCATCAGCGCGGGAAGGTGTGCGGCGTCCGGGAGTTGGAGCGTGTACGTGTGGCGTACGCGCTGCTGGCTGGGGGGTTCGACGGTCGCCGAGACGATGGCGACGTCCTCCAGGGCGATCGCTTCGGTGAGGTCGGCGAGCAGATGGGGCCGCCCGAAGGACTCGGCGACCAGCGTGACGCGGCACTCCGTGGTGTCGCCCCAGCGCACCTCGACCTCCGTGCGCCCCACGCCTTTCATGCGCGCCACGGCGGAGCACTCCACGCGGTGCACGGTCACCACTCCCCCGCGTACGGCGAAGCCGGTGACCGTGTCGGGCGGTACGGGCGTACAGCAGCCGGCGAGGCGTACGGTCGCGCCGGGCTGGTCGACGACGGCGTTCGCTTCGGTCGGGCGCACGGTGAGCCCGTCGACCGGAGGCCTGGGAGACGCGGCGGGGACCTCCGCGTCCGGCGCGTCGCCGGGCGAGGGGTGTGCGGCGAGCCAGCGCTGGATGGCGATGCGCGCGGCGGGCGTGTGCGCATGCTCCAGCCACTCCCTGGAGGGCTCCGAGGACGCGTCCTGGCCCATGAGCAGTTGCACGGTGTCGCCGTCCTGCAGAACCGTGCTCAGCGTCGCCAGGCGGCCGTTGACGCGCGCGCCCATGCAGGCGTGGGCGTCGTCGCCGTACTGGGCGTACGCGGCGTCCACACAGCTGGCGCCCGCGGGCAGGCCGAGCGTGCCCCCGTCGGGGCGGAAGACGGTGATCTCCCGGTCCTGGGCGAGGTCCTCGCGCAGGGTCGACCAGAACGTGTCGGGGTCCGGGGCGGCCTCCTGCCAGTCGAGAAGACGGGAGAGCCAGCCGGGGCGGGTGGGGTCGGCGCGCTCGCCGTCACTGTCGGCCTGCTGCTCCTCCGAAGGAGGAGCGTACGGATTGCCGAGCGCGATGACGCCGGCCTCGGCGGACTTGTGCATCTGGTGCGTGCGGATGAGGACTTCGACCACCTGGCCGTCCGGGCGGGCGACGGCCGTGTGCAGCGACTGGTACAGGTTGAACTTGGGGACGGCGATGAAGTCCTTGAACTCCGAGACCACCGGTGTGAGACAGGTGTGCAGTTCGCCGAGGACTCCGTAGCAGTCGGCGTCCTCGTTCACGAGCACCAGGACACGTCCGAAGTCGGCGCCGCGCAGTTGTCCGCGCTTGCGGGAGGTGCGGTGCACGGAGACGAAGTGCCGTGGCCGGATGAGGACTTCGGCCTGCAGCCCGGCCTCGCGAAGGACCGCGCGCACGTCTTCCGCGATCTCCGCGAGGGGGTCGTCGGCACGCGCCGCGTTGTCGACGATCAGCTCCCTGGTGTGCTCGTACTCCTCGGGGTGCAGGATCGCGAAGACGAGGTCCTCGAGCTCGGTCTTGAGCGCCTGGACGCCGAGACGTTCGGCGAGCGGGATCAGAACATCCCTTGTCACCTTGGCGATTCGGGCCTGCTTCTCGGGGCGCATGACGCCGAGCGTGCGCATGTTGTGCAGCCGGTCGGCGAGTTTGATCGACATCACGCGTACGTCGTTGCCGGTGGCCACGAGCATCTTACGGAAGGTCTCGGGCTCGGCGGCCGCGCCGTAGTCGACCTTCTCCAACTTGGTGACGCCGTCGACGAGATAGCGGACCTCTTCGCCGAACTCCTCCCGGACCTGGTCGAGCGTCACATCCGTGTCCTCGACGGTGTCGTGCAGCAGAGACGCCGTCAAGGTCGTGGTCTCCGCGCCGAGTTCGGCGAGGATCAGGGTCACGGCGAGCGGATGCGTGATGTAGGGCTCGCCGCTCTTGCGCATCTGGCCGCGGTGCGAGGACTCGGCGAGGACGTACGCCCGGCGCAGCGGATCCAGGTCGGCGTCGGGGTGGTGGGCACGATGGGCCTCGACCATGTGACTGATCGCGTCCGGCAGCCGGTCGCGGGCCGCCGGACCGAGCAGCGCGGCTCGGCCGAGGCGGCGCAGGTCGATCCGGGGGCGGCTCTTCCTGCGATGCGCTGTGGGCGTCACAGGGCCGGGCGTCGCGGGGTTCGTGGCCTCCGCACTCATGGGCACCTCCGGCTGCGTTGACCGGCGGACGGGCGCCCCATGGCGTACACGGCTCTGAGGATGTGTCATTCCCCCGTCCGGCCGGTGCTTGATGCTACCGAGCTCAACACGCCCGGCTGACCACCTCTCGCCGAGCGTGAAACGGATCACCCATTCGAGCGAAGGTTCAGGGGGTGATGGTTTCGAGCCACTCGGCGTCGATCTCGCCCTCGGCGACGATCACGGCGGGGCCGGTCATCTCGATCTCGCCGTCGGGCCGCTCGGTGATCACCAGGCGTCCTCCGGGCACGTCGACGGTGTACGTCGCCGGGGTGCCGGTCACGGCGGGGTCGGCTCCGTCCCGTCGCGCCGCGGCCACGGCGACGGCGCACGCGCCGGTGCCGCACGAGCGGGTTTCGCCGGCGCCGCGCTCGTGCACGCGCAGGGCGACGTGCCGGGGGCCACGGTCGACGACGAACTCGACGTTCACCCCGTCCGGGTACGCGGACACCGGGCTGAACGGCGGGGGTGCGTACAAGTTTCCGGCGTGGCCGAGGTCGTCGACGAAGGCGACCGCGTGGGGGTTGCCCATGTTCACGTTGCGCGCGGGCCAGCTGCGCTCCCCGACACTCACGGTCACGTCACCTTCGGGAAGGAACGCCTTGCCCATGCCGACGGTGACGTCGCCCTGCTTGGCGATGTGGACCGACTTCACGCCCCCGCGCGTGGCGATCGCGAGGTCCCCTTCGGTCACCTGGCCGGCGCGCTGGAGGTAGCGGGCGAACACCCGCACTCCGTTGCCGCACATCTCCGCGATCGAACCGTCGCCGTTGCGGTAGTCCATGAACCACTCCGCCTCGGCCGCCATGTCCTTGGCCTCGGGATGCGCGGCGGACCGTACGACATGCAGCAGACCGTCCCCGCCGATGCCCGCGCGGCGGTCGCAGAGGGCGGCGACGGCGGCCGGGGGCAGGTCGATGGCATTCTCGGGGTCGGGGACGATCACGAAGTCGTTCTCGGTCCCGTGTCCCTTGAGGAAGGCGATCCGCGTGCTCATTCCTCGATCGTACGGGGTCGGTACGACACCGTGTCCGCTCCGGGGCCTCAGCGCAGGCGGGCCACGCGCCACACGGCGAGGACGACGACCACGGCGACCACCACGGCGTACGCGATCACGACCCGCCAGTCCGAGCGACGGTCGGAGCCGCGCTGCGGCAGGCCCGGCCAGGTGTGGCCGACGCGGCGGGCGGCCATCATGCCCCAGCCCGCGGCGCAGGAGGAGATCAGCAGACCGAGCATGGCGATCATGGCGCCGCTGTCGCCGAAGTTGAACGCCAGGGGGAAGGCGAACATCAGGGACCCGAGGGCGGCGAGGCCCACGATGGGCGCGAGCTGCCAGATGCGCAGCCGGCGCTGCGGGCGCAGCTCGACCTCGACCTCGGGCTCCGCGAACATCTCGCCGGGCTCGGGTCCGTCGGCGGTCACGCCGCCCGACGTCTCGTCGGGCCCGTCGGGGCTCAGTCGGTCCCCTTCCGGATCCCGCGGATCCTGCGCGGTGTCACGCTCCGCGCCTTGTGCGGTGTCGCGAGGGCCGGCCTCCATCGCCACGCGCCCTCCCAACTCGGACTCCACTTGGTCGATCGAAGCTCGATGATGGCACGGCCCCGGCGGCCGGGATGGCGGCCGGAGCGTCCCGATGCCATGACGTGATCAGGCTGTAACCGGTCGTTCGACCAACGCCAGCGCACGCTGCGGAAGTTCCGTGAGATCCGTCGCGGCCCCACTCAGCCAATGCACCCGCGGGTCGCGCCTGAACCAGGAATCCTGGCGGCGCGCGAAGCGCTTGGTGGCGCGTACGGTCTCGGCTCGCGCCTCGTCCTCGGTGCACTCCCCGGAGAGCGCCGCCAGTACCTGCTGGTAACCGAGCGCCCGCGATGCCGTACGCCCCTCGCGCAACCCCTGTGCTTCCAGTGCGCGCACCTCCTCGACCAGTCCGGCCTGCCACATCCGGTCCACCCGGCGGGCGATGCGCTCGTCGAGCTCGGGGCGCGCCACGTCGACGCCGATCTGCACGGTGTCGTACACGGAGTCGTGGCCGGGGAGGTTGGCGGTGAAAGGCTGGCCGGTGATCTCGATGACTTCGAGGGCACGGACGATACGGCGGCCGTTGCTGGGCAGGATCGCGTGGGCGGCCTCGGGGTCGGTGGCGGCCAGCCGGGCGTGCAGCGCGCCGGAGCCGCGCAGGGTGAGTTCGTCCTCGAGTCGGGCCCGCACCTCGGGGTCGGTGCCGGGGAACTCCAGGTTGTCGACGGCCCCGCGGACGTACAGGCCGGAGCCGCCGACGAGAATCGGCCAGCGCCCCTCGGCGAGCAGCGCGTCGATACGGGCACGGGCGAGCCGCTGGTACTCGGCGACACTCGCGGTCACCGTCACGTCCCAGATGTCCAGAAGGTGGTGGGGGATGCCGGCGCGCTCCTCGGGCGTCAGCTTGGCGGTGCCGACGTCCATCCCCCGGTAGAGCTGCATGGAGTCGGCGTTGACGACCTCACCCCCGAGACGCTGGGCCAGGTGGACACCCAGATCGGACTTTCCTGCGGCGGTCGGACCGACGACGGCGATGACCCGCGGAGCGGGGGCTGAACTACTCACCGCAACAGTCTCGCAAACCCCAGGGCCTCTTCTCGAACGAGATACGTGACGCCGCGGGCCCGGGGTCGTTGCCTGTTGGGAGGTTCCAGCCGCCGGTTTTGAGGGCCGGCGACCCGGGCGAGGCAATGGGACGCACCGGGCGACGCGGAATTTCGCCCGCACGAGTAGTGTATGGAGATGATATGGGCGTTTTTGCAAGGCTTCTAAGGAAAGATGGATCTAAGTCCAAGAAGTCCGAAGATACGTCAAGCACCGAGGCGCAGGCCGACACACCGACGGCCGAACCCGAGGTGAAGGCCGAGACGAAGGAAGCCGCGAAGGGGGCGAAGGGGTCGGCCGAGACGGAGACCGAGTCCGCGGCAACGTCGGGCGAGCCCGCCGAAACTGCGTCGGGGGACGGCGTCGAGATCCCCAAGCAGCAGTCCGCCGAGGAGGCGGCCGACAACCAGGCCGACGAGGGCGCCCACAAGTAACTGTCCCGCGAGGGTGGGTGAACCATGGGTCTCCTGGACAATCTGAAGGGCAAGCTCGCGCCTGCCAAGGAGAAGGTCTCAGACCTCGCACAACGGCATCCCGGCAGGATCGACAAGATCGAGCACGGTCTCGACAGGGCCGCCAAGCTGGCCGATGACAAGACCAAGGGCAAGTACAGCGACAAGATCCACACAAGGGCCGACAAGGCCAAGGACGCCCTGGACCGGCTCGCGCACAAGGAGAGTGGCGGGACGGAGGGCGGCGCTGCGCCTCCGCCGCCCCCGACCTCGTGAAAACAGCACGCCGGCGGACGGCTTCGCGGAGCACCTGAGGCTCCGGGCCGTCCGCCGCGTGCTTGGCCAATGCCATCTGCTGCCGCGCGAAGCCACGCCCCGCGCCTCAACCGGCGACCATGCCCGGGGGCCAACCGACCACTGCGCCCCGGGGCCAACCGACCGCCACGCCCGGAGGCCAACCGACCACCACGCACCGCGCCTCAACCGGCCACCACGCCCAGTGCCTCAACCGACCACCACGCCCTAGGACCAACGGGCCACCGCACCCTCGGGGACCAAGCGGCCACCCGCCCTGGGACCAACTCGCCACCACACCCCGGGGGGCCAACCGGCCACCACACCCAGCGCCTCAACCGGCCACCACGCCCTAGGACCAACGGGCCACCGCACACCCCGGGGCGAACCGGCCACCGCGCCCCGCGCCTCCACCGACCACCACGCCCCGGGGCGAACCGGCCACCACATCCCACACCTCAACCGACCACCACGCCCGGGGGGCCAACCGACGACCACGCACCGCGCCTCAACCGACCACCACGCCCCGGGGCGAACCGGCCACCACGCACCGCGCCTCCACCGACCACCACGCCCCGAGGCGAACCGGCCGCCACGTCCCGCGCCTCCACCGGCCGTCACGCATCTGTGCCCGCGAGAGGTCCTGCGGCGACGGCTCCGTGTAGCGGCTCTCCGCCCCGCAGAACAGCATCTGCGGGCGATCGCGCCGGCCACCGCCATCCCGCCCGGATACTGCGGCGCCCCGAGGACCGCGCCCCGTAGCCGGCCGGCGTCGGGCGACGGGCGCCTACGACCAGGCCGTCACCAAGTACCCCACGCCGTAGGGCGCGTCCTCGTACAGCAGCGTGCCGCCGAGGCCCGCGCCCTCGGCCGCGCCCGCGAGCACGTGCCAGGAGGCGCGGCCGGAGGCCTTCAGCTCGTACGCCAAGTCGGCGTCCAGTGCCTTGAGGGCCGCCACGTCCGCCGTCCCCAGCGCACGCGCGGCCGCCGCGTCGAACTCCGCCGCCCGATCGTCCAGATACCCCGGCGCCTTGACCGTCCGGCACGCGCTGGCGTCGCCCATCACCAGCAGCGCCACCCGTCCGGCCCGCGCGGCGATTTCCCTTCCGGCCCGAAGGCAGCGCTCGACCGCGAGACGTTCCTCCACGCCGAGACCCTCGACCGGGGCGTAGGACCAGTCCGTTCGTCGGAGCAGCCAGGCCGCGACGGCCAGCGAGAGCGGAAGTTCACGTACCGACGTGTCGGACGGGTCGACGCCCGGCCCGTTCCCGCCGAGGCGCACATCGAGGTCCACGCCGAAGCCGCGGAACGAGCCGCGCGAGCCTTCCGGATGCGGTCCGCGTCCGCTCGGCTCGGCGGGGCCGACGACGATCAGCCGGTCGGGCCGCGCCGCGGCGAGCACCCCGAGGGCGTCCTCGCAGGCCGCTCGCGCGGCGTCCAGCTCGGGGGCCGCGCCCGCCGCGACCTCCGGCACGAGCAGGGGCGGACAGGGGCAGACGGCGGCGGCGACCAGCATGATCGCAGCCTACTGCCGCGGTTCCCCGTCGCAGTGGGCGCGCTCAGTGCGGTCAGTGGGCGGAGCAGCCGCCCGTCGGGGCCGGCAGCGGCGCCGGGACGCCCACGGCGGGCAGCCCGAGCATCACGCCCGCCGGCTTGGTGGTCTCGGCCGCGTTGCGCTTCTCCCAGGCGTCTCCCGCGCGCGTGCGGCGCACGTCGAGGACGGCACCCTCGGCGAGCAGGTGGTGCGGGGCGGCGTACGTGATCTCCACGGTGACCACGTCGCCGGGGCGGACCTCGACGTCGGGCTTGGTGAAGTGCACCAGACGGTTGTCCGGGGCACGGCCGGAGAGGCGGTGCGTGGCGCCGTCCTTGCGGCCCTCGCCCTCGGCGGCCATCAGCTCCAGGGTGCGGCCGACCTGCTTCTTGTTCTCCTCCCAGGAGATCTCCTCCTGGAGGGCGACGAGGCGCTCGTAGCGCGACTGCACGACCTGCTTGGGGATCTGGTTCTCCATGGTGGCCGCCGGGGTGCCGGGGCGCTTGGAGTACTGGAACGTGAACGCCTGGGCGAAACGCGCCTCGCGGACCACGTGCAGGGTCTGCTCGAAGTCCTCCTCGGTCTCGCCGGGGAAGCCCACGATGATGTCCGTGGTGATGGCGGCGTGCGGGATCGCGGCACGGACCTTCTCGATGATCCCGAGATACCGGTCCTGCCGGTACGAGCGACGCATCGCCTTCAGGACGGGGTCGGAGCCGGACTGCAGCGGCATGTGGAGCTGGGGCATCACGTTCGGCGTCTCGGCCATCGCCGCGATCACGTCGTCCGTGAAGTCACGGGGGTGCGGCGAGGTGAACCGCACGCGCTCCAGGCCGTCGATCTTCCCGCAGGCCCGCAGCAGCTTGCTGAAGGCCTCTCGGTCGCCGATGTCGGCGCCGTAGGCGTTGACGTTCTGGCCGAGCAGCGTGATCTCACTGACGCCCTCGCCGACCAGCGCCTCGATCTCGGCGAGGATGTCACCGGTCCTGCGGTCCTTCTCCTTGCCGCGCAGCGCCGGGACGATGCAGAACGTGCAGGTGTTGTTGCAGCCGACGGAGATGGAGACCCACGCGGCGTAGGCGCTCTCGCGGCGGGTCGGCAGCGTCGAGGGGAACGCCTCGAGCGACTCGGCGATCTCGACCTGTGCCTCTTCCTGGACGCGGGCGCGCTCCAGGAGGACGGGCAGCTTGCCGATGTTGTGCGTGCCGAAGACGACGTCCACCCAGGGCGCCTTCTTCACGATGGTGTCGCGGTCCTTCTGCGCGAGACAGCCACCGACGGCGATCTGCATCCCGGGCCGCTTCGACTTCATCGGCGCGAGACGGCCGAGATTGCCGTACAGGCGGTTGTCGGCGTTCTCCCGCACGGCACACGTGTTGAAGACGACGACATCCGCGTCGCCGTCCGCGCCCTCGGGCGCACGCACGTAACCTGCGTCCTCCAGCAGCCCGGAGAGCCGCTCGGAGTCGTGGACGTTCATCTGGCACCCGTAGGTGCGCACCTCGTAAGTCTTCGCGCTCATCTCGTACACCAGGGTACGGGGTCGCCACGCGCGCGTGGCCGGGTATTCGCGGCGGGCAAGGCCGACACCGGCGCATGGAGGGTGGCTCATGGACCCTGCCCTGGTCATCGCCGCCGGTGAGCTGGCAGGATCGCGCGCATGTTCCAGGCACTCGGCCGTATCGGCAGACGCCGCGTCCTGCAGGGTTCGACCGCCGCCTTCGTGGCCTTCGGGCTGCTGTTGTGGTGGCTGCTGCCCCTGGGCGAGAGCTCGCCGGGCGGGACGGTCACCTTCAGCACGGGTACGCGGACCGGGGTCTACCAGCTCTACGGGGAGCTGCTGCAGAAGGCACTGGCGAAGGACATGCCACGCCTGGACGTGAAGCTGCTGAACAGCGAGGGCTCGCAGGAGAACGTGGCGCGGGTGGCCACCGGGAAGGCGGACTTCACGATCGCGGCGGCCGATGCGGTGGAGAAGTACAAACTGGCGGGCGGACCGGGTGCGGACCAGCTGCGCGGCTGCGCCCGGCTGTACGACGACTATGTGCACGTGGTCGTTCCGCGCGCGTCCTCCGTGGACTCCATCAAGGATCTCCGGGGGAAGAAGGTGGCCGTGGGGCAGCCCGGCTCGGGCGTACGGCTGATCGCGGGGCATGTGCTCGAGGCGGCCGGTCTCGACCTGGGGAAGGACATCACCCCGGTCTCCGAGGGCATAGGAACCATGCCGAAGCTGCTCGAGGAGGGCAAGATCG
Organism: Streptomyces montanus; assembly: GCF_005786655.1. Lineage (NCBI taxonomy): Bacteria > Bacillati > Actinomycetota > Actinomycetes > Kitasatosporales > Streptomycetaceae > Streptomyces > Streptomyces montanus. Next base: position 45,367 of record NZ_VBZC01000003.1, on the reverse strand, counting down.
ACGCCTTCTTCTGGTCCGGCGGGCTGCCGACCAGTGCCGTGACCGACCTCTCGACGAGCGTGGACATCAGGCTGGTCCCGATCGACGAAAACCTCATCGAGAAGCTGCACAAGCAGGGCCGCGAGTCCCGCTACTACCGCGCCGCCGTCATGCCCGCGGACGCCTATCCCAAGGCACAGGCGGGCGCCGCCGTACCGACGTTGGCGGTGGCGAACCTGCTCGTGACGCGGGCCGACACCGACGCCGAGCTGACCGAAGGGCTGACGCGTACGGTGATCGACAGCCGCGACCGCATCGGCGGCGAGGTGCACGCGGCGCAGCTCGTGGACCTCCGGACGGCGATCTACACCGATCCCCTGGGCCTGCACGAGGGCGCGCGCCGCTACTACCGCTCGGTCAAGCCGTAACCCGGTTGAGCCCTGGCAGCAGGCCATGGACGCCGAGTCATCAGGCCGTGGACGCCGGGTCATCAGGCCGTGGACGCCGGGTCATCAGGCCGTCGGCGCCGAGTCATCAGGCCGTAGGCGCCGAGCGCGGCACAATCACTGTCACCTTCAGACCGTGCGGCTCGTGATGGGCGTACGCGATCGACCCGCCGCCCGCCGCGAGCAGCGCCCGTGAGATCGATAGTCCGAGACCCGAACCCTTGATGTTCTGGTGGCCGGCGCTGCGCCAGAACCGGTCGCCGATACGGGTGAGTTCGTCGTCGCTGAGCCCCGGACCGCGGTCGGTGACCACGATGGTCGAGGTCTCTCCGTTGGAGGCCACCTCGACCTCGACGCACTTGCCCTCGGGCGTGAACTTCAGCGCGTTGTCGATCACCGCGTCCAGTGCGCTGGAGAGGGCGACCGGGTCGGCCCAGGCGGTCGTGGCCGGGCAGTTCCCGACCAGGCGTACGCCCTTGTCGTCGGCGACCGGCGACCAGGACGCCACGCGTTCGGCGGCCAGTTCGCCGATGTCGGTGAGCCGCAGATCCGCCTCGGCGTGCTCGGCCAGAGCCAGATCGAGCAGGTCGTCCAGGACGTTGGCGAGGCGCTTGCCCTCGGTGCGGACGGAGGCGATCTCCTCGTTGCCCTGGGGGAGTTCCAGGGCGAGCAGCTCGATGCGCAGCAGCAGGGCGGACAGGGGGTTGCGCAGCTGGTGCGAGGCGTCGGCGACGAAGGCGCGCTGCTGTTCCAGGACGTCCTCGACGTTGTCGGCCATCTCGTTGAACGAGCGGGCCAGACGCCGGAGTTCCGGTGGGCCTCCGGCGACCGCGACCCGGGACTTGAGGCGTCCGGTCGCGATGTCGTGCGTGGTGGCGTCGAGGACGCGTACCGGCCGCAGCACCCAGCCGGTGAGGCGCAGCGCGGCGCCGAGGGCGAGGAGCATCGCGGCGGCCTCTCCCGCGCCGATGATGAGCCAGGCGTGGAGGATCTTCGAACGCATCTGTCCGGTGGGCGAGTCGGTGACCACGACCGCGATGACGTCGCCGTCCCGGATGACCGGGGACGCGACGACGAGCCGGTTGCGCTGCCAGGGCCAGACCTGCTCCGGGTCGTGGCTGCGGCGGCCCAGGAGCGCCTCGTTGAACGCCTGGAGGCCTTCGCTCTCGTCGGGCAGGTACCAGTCCGTAGGCGCGTTGGCCATGGGTTCTTTGCTGCGGTAGAAGACCCCGGCCCGGATGTCGTACACGCCGTGGTACTTGGTGAGTTCCTGGCGGAGGGTCTCGCGGCGCTCGTCCGTGGGGGTGGAGGCGACCCGGGAGCCGGTCGGGCGGTCGGTGACGAACTGTGCCAGCGACGCGAAGCGTGCCGTGTCGTCGATGCGGTCGACGACCACTTTCTGCTGCTCGGCCGCCGCCACGCTGATGGCGAGCGGGAGACCGAGAGCGAGCAGTACGGCCGCCATCAGAACGATGAGCAGCGGAAGGAGGCGTGCGCTCACCCGGGCCCGCTACGACGCAGGGGCGACGAGCCGGTAGCCGACTCCGCGCACGGTCTCGATCAGGGTCGGCATCCGCAGCTTGGAACGCAGGGAGGCGACGTGCACCTCCAGGGTGCGGCCTGTTCCTTCCCAGCTGGTGCGCCACACTTCGCTGATGATCTGTTCCCGTCGGAACACGACTCCGGGGCGCTGGGCGAGGAGCGCGAGAAGGTCGAACTCCTTGCGGGTCAGTTGGACGACCGAACCGTCAACACTGACCTGTCGGGTGGGCAGTTCGATGTGCACGGACCCGAGTTTCAGCGCGGTCTCCCCGGGGACCGCCGCGTCGTCGGGAGCGGTGCGCCGGCTGACGGCGTGGATACGGGCGAGCAGTTCCCCGGTGTCGTAGGGCTTCACCACGTAGTCGTCGGCGCCGAGGTTGAGGCCGTGGATCCGGGAACGTACGTCGGAACGCGCGGTCACCATGATCACCGGAGTGCTGGTGCGCTTGCGGATCTTGCCGCAGACCTCGTAGCCGTCCTGGTCGGGGAGGCCGAGGTCGAGAAGTACCACGCCGAAGCCCTCGCCTTCCGGGACGAGCGCCTGCAGGGCCTCCTCGCCGCTGCGGGCGTGCACGACCTCGAAGCCGTGCCGTGCGAGGACCGCGGACAGCGCGGCGGCGACATGGTTGTCGTCCTCGACGAGGAGCAGTCTCATTCCGGCCCCCTTCCCTTCATCAGTCATACAATGTCGGCACATATACGTGCGCACGCGCGGGTTCTCCAAGGAAGTCACGCCGATGGACAAGGACGGCGTCAAGGGGGAGCGGGGCGAGGGCGGTTTCCGTTACTCAGCCGGTACTCAGCTCGTGCTGGTACACCCTGGATGGCTCCCTTCACGAAGAGTGTCCGCTTGCTACCAGATCGTTATGCTCAATTTCCCCTCAGATGTAATGACGCTGGTCGTACGGCGTTACTACTGTCTCCGCAACCGAGGAGGACGGAGCAAGAGGCCGATGACCGAAGTATCGGTGACCAAGGACGCCGTACCCATGGCCGACGATCTGGTCGTGCTGAAGAACGTCAACAAGCACTTCGGCGCGTTGCACGTGCTCCAGGACATCGACTTGACCATCACTCGTGGTGAGGTTGTCGTGGTCATCGGGCCCTCCGGGTCCGGAAAGTCCACCCTGTGCCGCACGATCAACCGTCTGGAGTCGATCGATTCGGGAGCCATATCGATCGACGGCAAACCACTGCCCGAGGAGGGCAAGGCGCTCGCCCGACTGCGTGCCGACGTCGGCATGGTCTTCCAGTCCTTCAATCTCTTCGCCCACAAGACGGTGCTCGAGAACGTGACGCTGGGCCAGCTCAAGGTCCGCAAGGCGGACAAGAAGGCCGCCGAGGAGAAGGCACGCGCGCTGTTGGACCGGGTGGGCGTCAGCACACAGGCGGACAAGTACCCCGCACAGCTCTCGGGCGGTCAGCAGCAGCGTGTCGCGATCGCCCGGGCGCTGGCCATGGACCCCAAGGTGATGCTCTTCGACGAGCCGACATCGGCCCTCGACCCAGAGATGATCAACGAGGTCCTGGAAGTCATGCAGCAGCTCGCCCGTGACGGCATGACGATGATCGTCGTCACGCACGAGATGGGCTTCGCCCGTTCGGCTGCCAACCGTGTCGTTTTCATGGCTGACGGCAGGATCGTCGAGGAGGCTGTGCCGGACCAGTTCTTCAGCAACCCGCGCAGCGACCGTGCCAAGGACTTCCTCTCGAAGATCCTGCACCACTGAGGCGCCTGCGCACGGGTCCACGAAGAGCCCGTGCCACCCGCATCGAACGGCCCGCATCTCTTCACCAGCAAAGGATGTTCACCATGAAGCTTCGCAAGGCTACCGCCGTGGCCGCCACTGCACTCGTCCTCTCCGTGACGGCGACCGCCTGCGGCGGTGACGACAGCAAGAGCTCCGCCTCCGGCAGCGGTTCCGGTGGCGGCGACAAGATCAAGATCGGCATCAAGTACGACCAGCCCGGCCTCGGCCTGAAGGAGCCGGACGGTTCCTTCTCGGGCTTCGACGTGGACGTCGCGACCTACGTGGCCAAGGAACTCGGTTACGACGCCGACCAGATCGAGTGGGTCGAGACGAAGAGCGCCGACCGTGAGAACGCGCTCTCCCGGGGCGACGTGAAGATCATCGCGGCGACCTACTCGATCACCGACGAGCGCAAGGCCAAGGTCGACTTCGCCGGCCCCTACCTGCTGGCCCACCAGGACCTGCTGGTCAAGTCGGATTCCGACATCTCCAAGGGCACGGACCTCAACGGCAAGAAGCTGTGCTCCGTGACCGGTTCCACCTCGGCGCAGAACGTCCATGACACGATCGCCCCGAAGGCCCAGCTGCGTGAGTACAGCGGCTACTCGGAGTGCATCGCCGGCCTGCAGAGCGGCGCCGTGGACGCGGTGACGACCGACGACTCGATCCTTGCGGGCTTCGCTGCCCAGGACAAGTACAAGGGGCAGTTCAAGCTCGCCGGGCTCAAGTTGAGCAACGAAAACTACGGCATCGGTGTCAAGAAGGGCGACACCAAGACCGTGAACAAGATCAACACCGCACTGGAGAAGATGGTCAGCGACGGTTCCTGGGAGAAGGCCGTCGAGAAGAACTTCGGTCCCGCCGACTACAAGAACGAGCCGGCGCCGAAGATCGGGAACATCGTCAAGTAACGCAGGGATCCGCAGGCACGCCGCCGCCCGCCGCGACCTCGGTGGCGGCGGCGCGCCGCGCCCGCCTCGTACTCCACACACCCGGAAGCGCGGGAGATCGTGTTCGACTTTCTTGAAGGCTACAACGTCCTAGGGGCGTTCTGGATGACGGTGAAACTCACCGCCCTCTCCGCCCTCGGCTCCCTGATCTGGGGCACCCTGCTGGCAGCCATGCGGGTCAGTCCGGTCCCGCTCATGCGCGGCTTCGGCACCGCTTATGTGAACATCGTCCGGAACATCCCTCTGACCGTCATCATCGTCTTCAACTCACTGGGCCTCGCCGACATCTTCGGCGTGACGATGGGTGCGGCCGACGACTTCAAGGTCCAGGGTTTCCGGCTGGCCGTGCTCGGTTTCGTCCTCTACACCGCGGCCTTCGTCTGCGAGGCGGTGCGCTCCGGCATCAACACGGTGCCCGTCGGGCAGGCCGAGGCGGCACGCGCCATCGGGCTGAGCTTCAGCCAGGTCCTCTGGCTCATTGTGCTGCCGCAGGCCTTCCGCTCGGTCATCGGACCGCTGGCGAACGTGCTGATCGCGCTGACCAAGAACACGACCGTGGCGGCCGCGATCGGCGTGGCCGAGGCCGCCTACCTGATGAAGACGATGATCGAGAACGAGGCCCAGACGCTGCTCATCGGCGCGATCTTCGCCTTCGGGTTCGTGGTACTGACTCTGCCCACCGGCCTCATCCTCGGCTGGCTGAGCAAGCGACTGGCGGTGAAGCGATGACCTCCGTTCTCTATGACGCCCCCGGCGCTCGCGCCAAGCGGCGCAATCTGATCTTCTCGGTCGTCTTCTTCGTCCTGCTCGCCCTGTTCCTGTGGTGGATCTGGCGGACGATGGACGACAAGGAACAGCTGCACTGGGCCTTGTGGGAACCGTTCACCCAGGCCCAGGCCTGGACGACTTATCTTCTGCCCGGCCTCGGCAACACCCTGAAGGCCGCGGCGCTCGCCATGGTGATCGCCCTGCCGCTCGGTGCGATCTTCGGCATCGCGCGTCTCTCCGACCATCGGTGGGTGCGGGTTCCGGCCGGTGCGGTGGTCGAGTTCTTCCGGGCGATCCCAGTGCTGCTGTTGATGCTGTTCGCCAATGAGGTGTACGTCCGCTCCACGGACATCAGCAGCGAGACCCGGCCCCTTTACGCAGTCGTCACTGGCCTGGTGCTCTACAACGCCTCGGTGCTCGCCGAAGTCGTACGGGCCGGCATCCTCGCTCTCCCGAAGGGCCAGACGGAGGCCGCCAAGGCGATCGGCCTGCGCAAGGGGCAGACGATGAACAGCATCCTGCTTCCGCAGGCGGTCACCGTCATGCTGCCGGCCATCGTCAGTCAGCTCGTCGTCATCGTGAAGGACACCGCGCTCGGCGGCGTGATGCTCCAGTTCCCCGAGCTCCTCAACTCGCGCCAGACGCTCGCGGCCAACTACGCCAATGTCGTGCCCAGCTTCATCATGGTCGGTGCCATCTTCATCCTGCTGAACTTCATCCTCACCAGCTTCGCGAGCTGGCTGGAGGGCAGGCTGCGGCGCGGCAAGAAGTCGACCGGAGCGGTGGTTCCGCCGGCGGCGGTCGAAGGCACCGCGGCTACCGGCGCGGGAGGCGGCGGCTTCGGTGTGGGGGGCGTCGGGGACACCAACACTTGACGCGTGATCGGACAGGACTGTGTGAACAGGACTGTGTGAGGGGCCCGCCGGATGTTCCGGCGGGCCCCGCACTCACGCATGACTCGGAGACGAGCGGCGCCTGTCGCCGGGCGGTCCGAAGCCACGGCCGGGCCTCGTCCCGCGCCCGGCCCACCGCAAGCCGCCTCTGAGAGGGACCACTCGCATGAGCCCGGCTTGACCAGGTGGCACTCAGTCTGTTGCATACGTTTTGTGATCGTGCACCCGGCTTCAACTGCCCGTTTCCATACGTCCCTCGGGACACCGCTCCGGGCAGGGGGAGCCACGCCGTGGACCCGGTGATCATCGTCGGATCTGGGCCCGTCGGGCTCACGCTCGCCCTGGCGCTGGCGCGTCAGGAGGTGCCGTCCGTCGTCCTGGACGAGGGATCCGGCAAGGACGAACAGAGGCTGGCACGAACCGTCGTGCTGCGCGAGGACACCGCGGCACTGGTGGCGCGGCTCACGGGATCCTCCCTCACCGAGACCGGCTTCCGTTGGTCCGGATGGCGTTCGATGCGGCGCAAGCAGGTGATGCGGCAGATCACGTTCAGCGACGACGATCCCGCTCCCCTGCACATCGCCCAGCACGAGCTGACCGGCGCCCTGCGGGAAGCGATCGCGAACGAGCGCCTGATCAAGGTCGCCGTGGAGAGCCGCCTCGACTCGATAGAGCAGGAGAAGGGAGGCGTGACCGCACACACGCGCGGCCCCAAAGGCACGTGGTGGCGCGGCAGTTACCTGATCGGCTGCGACGGCCCACGCTCGACGGTGCGCAAGCTGGAGGACATCCGCTTCCCGGGACGTACGGCCGTGGAGCGACACGCCGTCGCGGCGCTGCGTACGGAACTTCCGTGGCCGGGTGAGGCGTTGTTGCATCGGATGCCGCCGTGGCGGACGTCAGGGCCTTCGGCCGGGGAGGTGACCGGGCGTCCCCTCGCCAACGGTGTCTGGCGTCTGGACTGGCTGCTGCCGCCGGGGAAGGACCTGGTCACGCCCGACCTGCTGGTGGCGCGCGTCCGGGAGACCCTCGCGGGCTGGAGCGGAGGTTCCACACCGCCGTACGAACTGCTCGACACCGGAGTCCACATCGTCCACCACCGCCTCGCCCGCCGGTGGCGGGTCGGCCGTGTCTTCCTCGCCGGGGACGCCGCGCATCTACTCGGCGCGCTCGGCTCCCAGGGCCTCGACGAGGGCCTGCGCGACGCCGACAACCTCGCCTGGAAGCTTGCCCTCGCCTGGCATCACGGGCCGCACGAGGCGCTGCTCGACAGCTACCAGGTGGAGCGGCGTGCCATCGTCGCCGCACGGCTCCGTGCGGCCGACCAGGCGCTACCGGTGCTGCGGTCCGGCGGAGGCCTGCGCGCTGTCGTGCCCGGGTCGGCGCGTGGCCATGACGCGCTGCTCACAGATGGGCACCTGGGGCGCGGCCCGCTGGGTGAGCCGGGGGCGTACGCCGATTCGCCCCTCGCGCCTCCACGCGCCGAGTCGGCTCTCGATGTCGCCACAGCGGTGGGTGCTCCGGTCACCGATGTGCGAGTCACGGCGGAGGACGGCTCGTTCGTACGGCTGCGGGAGAGGCTGGGGCGCGGGGCACTCCTCGTGCTGCTGATCGCGCCGGGCACCGGTGTGTGGGAACGAAGGCACTGGGTGACGGCTGGGATCATGCCCCGGCTCGCGGCCGCCGTGACCGCGCTGCCGCACCGTGCCGAACTACTGGTCGCCGAGAGCTACCCGGGAGCCGCCGCGCACACGGTGCTGCTGATCCGTCCGGACGGCCACCTGGTCACGGCGTTGAACGGGGTGCGCCCGGCCGATCTGTACGAGGCGGCCGAGGCGGCTCTGGGCGGCCCACGAGCCACCACCCAGGCCGCGGGCACCAGTTGAGCCGCCGTCCATTCGGTGACACTGAGTTGACCGGTCCGCACTGTCATGGTGTACTCCGGATCGTGACCGACACCTGTGTGCGCCTGTGGCGGAGGGTCCATATGGACCTCCTCCGCTATGCGGGCTGCGTGTGTCACACGTCCTGCTGAATTCGCCTTCCACTCCCCCGCGCGAGCCGCTTGTGCCGCCGCGCACTCCCGCGAACACTCACTGGACGGTACCCGTGTCTTCGTCACCCTCTGTATCCACCCCGGCTCCCGCTGCCTCCACCCCGGTGCACGACCCCACTCACGCTCCCACTCAGGCCGAGCTGCTCGACTTCGTCCGGCGGACGGCCGCCGACACCGAGTTGATCGAGTCGCTCCCGCTAGACCCCGAGGGCCGTACGTGGGTACGCCTCGAAGGCCCCGGCGGCAGCGAGGCCTGGCTCATCGGCTGGCCCCCCGGCACCGGCACCGGGTGGCACGACCACGCCGAGTCCGTCGGCGCGTTCCTCACCGCGTCGGGCGAGCTCAAGGAGAACTCACTCACCGCCCGGCTGCCCGCCGACGGCTGGAAGACGCTGGAACTCACTGAGGGGGTCGACCGGGAACGGCGGTTGCCGGCAGGCAAGGGCCGCGCCTTCGGTCGCCACCATGTCCACGAGGTGCTCAACGAGTCCACCGATCAGCATGCGGTCTCCGTCCACGCGTACTACCCGCCGCTGCCGCAGATCCGTCGCTACAGCCGCACCGGCCAGGTTCTGCGCCTTGAGCAGGTCGAGCGTCCGGCGGACTGGCAGTGAGCGCCGACCGCCCCGTCGGCATCGATGAGCTGCTGGAACGCGTCCGTGCGGGCCTCGACCGGGTCCAGGCACCCGAGGCCTACCGCGCCGTGCAGGCCGACGAGGCTCTGCTGGTCGACATACGGTACGCCGCCCTGCGCGACCGCGACGGGATCATTCCCGGCGCCCTCGTCGTCGAGCGCAACGAACTGGAGTGGCGGCTCGACCCGCAGGGCAGCCATCGCGCCCCCGAGGCCACGAGCCACGATCTGCGGGTCGTGGTGGTCTGCAACGAGGGCTACGCGTCGAGCCTCGCGGCCGCGTCACTGCGGCAATTGGGGCTCCATCGGGCTACGGATCTGGTGGGCGGCTTCCAGGCTTGGAGGGCTGCCGGGCTTCCGGTGAGTTCTCAGCGCGAGTGTTCAGCGTGAGTTCTTGGCCTGAAGTCTTGGCGTGAGTTCTAAGCCGTCGGCATCCTGGGCATGTATCGCTGTGGGGGTCCCTTCATGTAATGGGCCCCCACCATGGCGTACTGCCCCTTACTTCCTTGGCGTACTGCCCTTTACTCCTTGGCCGTAGCCACCACGACAGCACGGGATTTCAGCGCCACGCGGCCCGGCAGGGCGGTGGCGACAAGGGCCAGGAGTCCGGCCGCCCCCACCACCAGGACGTACAGCAGAGGTGCGATCGCCGGTGCCGCGCTGCCGGTCATGCCGATGCTGAATGCCGTGAGGACGGCGAGCGCGATGCCGCTGCCGAGGGTCACGGCCAAGAGGAGCACCGCCAGCGCCTCGGTGCGCAGCATCCGCAGCACCTGGCGGCGGGTGGCTCCGGCGAGGCGGAGCATCGCGAACTCACGGACGCGCTCGGAGACGGACATGGCGAGCGTGTTGACGACGGCGATGGCGGTGAAGGCCAGAACGAGCCCCATGGCGAGGTAGTTCACCTCGGCGTTCGCCCGCTGGCGCTCGGCCTGCAGGGAGTCCGCGGTGGCCGGCGAGAGAACCCGTAGGCCGGGGAACTTCCGGACGTCGGCCGCGAGTTCTACCTGGGAACGGGTGGTGGAGACAAGGACCGTGGCCGCGAGCGGGTTGTCGACGTGGCGGGCGACCAGGTCATGGGCCATGGTGAGGTCGCCGAAGCCGAGCCCCTTGGCGTAGACAGCGGCGACGGTGAGTGTGACTGGCGTTCCGTCGCCGAGGGTGAGCCTGAGTCGGCTGCCGGGCTTCAAGTGGAGCTGGTCCGCGGCAAGCTCGCTGACGGCGACGGTGTCGTTCGTGAGCTTCGCGAGGGAGCCGGCGGTGACGTCGGGGTCCCAGGTGCGGGTGAGGCCGGCGGTGGTGACGCCCTGTGCCGCGAACTTGTCGAGGCCGGCCCGGACGGTCGTGCGGACGACTTCGGTGGCGACGTCGTGGTCCGTACGGAGCTGCCGTGCGGCCTGCGCCGGTACGCCGGGGCCCTGCCCGGCGAGGACCCAGTCGGCACGGATGCCCTCGCGGGCCTGGGTACGGGCGGCATCCCCGAGGGTCGGCTGGACGAAGAGGACGGTGCAGGTCATACCGATGAGGAGGGTGAGCGGGGTGACGACGGAGGCCATGCGGGCGGCGTTGTCGCGAAGGTTGGCCGACGCGAGCCTGCCGCTCGGACCGGACAGCCGCAGCGGGACACGCAGGACCGCCGCGGCCGCCCTCACCAGGAGGGGTCCCAGCAGCGCCACGGAGGTGGAGAGGACCACAACAGCCAGGAAGGTCACCGGAGTCGAGGCGGGCTCGGTACGCAGGACGCTGAGCACGGTGACGAGAACCACGCCTCCGGCGAGCAACGCGAGACCCGCGAGGATGCGTCCCCAAGCAGGCCGGGTGCGCTCGACCCTGGCCTCGGCGAGTGCCTCGGCCGGACGAATACGGGTGATGCGGCGGGACGAGACACGAGCGGCGGCCCAGGCGCCCAACAAGGTGGCGGCGATCGCGGCGAACACCGGGAAGACGCTCGTCGTGTGCTGAAGCGTGGCGGGGACGGCGCCCATGGCGACGAACCTGCCGTGCAGCCAGTGGCCCAGCGGCAGCCCCGCTAGCGCCCCGGCTGCTCCGGCGGCAGCGCCGACGAGCAGGGCCTCGCGGCCGAGGAGTGTGCGGAGCTGGGCCGGTGTGGCCGCGATGGCCCGCAGCAGAGCGAGTTCGCGGTGGCGCTGCTGCACGGAGAGCGCGAAGGTGCCGACGACCACGAGTACGGCGACGAGCAGGGACGTACCGCCCATCGCGCCGCCCATGCTGACCAGCTTGACGCGAGCGGTGGCCGCGTCCAGGAACTCGACGGGGCCCCGCTCGCCGCCCGCGCTGACCTGCGCGGTGGTGCCGTGCAGCGCCTTGGTCACGGACGTGGTGAGCGTGGCCGTGTCCGTGCCCTTGCTGGGGATGACGCCGAACGCGGTGACCCGACCGGGGTGCGCGGCGAGACGCCGCGCCTCGGAGGTGGAGAAGAAGAGGGAGGTCTGGTGGCGTACGTCGACGGCGGGCGCCGCGATTCCGGTGACGCGGTACGTACGCGGGCTCTGGGTGGACTGGACGGTGAGGCGGTCGCCGGGCTTGAGGCGGGCGCGGTCGGCCAGGTACCGGTCGACGACCACGTCGTTCTGTGCTGTGGGCGGGGTGCCCGTGGTGAGGGTGTACGGGGTGAGGGCGGCGGAGTCCCAGGCGTGGCCGTAGGGGGTCCTGTCGCCTGTGCCTGCCGGTGTCAACGGCTGGGCCATGAAGGTCAGTTCGGGGATGACTCTGTCTACGCCGGCAGCTCTGTTCAGCTTTGCTGCGACCTCGTCCGGCAGCCACGCCCGCTCGGCTATGGGCTTGGCCTTGTGCTTGGTCTTCGTCTTGCCCTTCTTGCGCTTGACGGTGGTCTGGTGGACGTTCTGGTCGGCGGAGACCACGACGGGAGCGGCGGCGTAGCGCTCGGTTTGGATGGTGCCGCGTAGCCCTGTTTCCAGGAGGGTGCCGCAGGCGGTGATGAGGGTGGCAGCGCACATCAGGGCGAGGAAGGCGCCGAGGAAGCCGCCTTTGCGGTCCCGGACGGTCTGCAGGGCGTAGCGCAGCATCATGGGGTCTCGGTCTCTCTTCTGTTGTCGGGGCTGTGGCCGAGGCTGTCGGCGGGGCTGTCGTCCTGCGTGGAGAAGGCGAGGAACCGTGTGAGCACCGTGCGCGCGCCGGGCGGGGTGTCGGCTTCGGGGCGCTTGTAGCGGTTGAGGAGCGCGATGTACTCCTCGAAGAACTCGTGGAGTTCGGGGAGCGTCAGCCGGATGGTGCCGCGCGAGTACGGGAACGCGTCGGCCCACGGGTCGTCGGCCGCGTCCCGCTGGAGTTGCTCGAAGAGTTCGAGGTCGGCGGCGTACGCGTGATGGTTCAACTCGTCCATGACGAGCCGCATTTCGGGGCTCTGGTGGCTGCGCGGCGGGAAGCGGCGGTCGCCGGGGACAGCCCGCCACCAGCGCTCCCGGCCGTGGCCGGCGGTCCCGGTCTCCTCGACGAAGCCGTAGCGGGCGAGCTCGCGCAGGTGGTAGCTGGTGGCCCCCGTGTTGAGGCCGAGGGCCCGGGCAAGCGTCGCGGATGTGGCAGGGCCGTGCACAGTGAGGTGCTGCAACATCCGCTGCCGTCGGGGTTGCGCGAGCGCTTTGAGGGCGGCGAGGTCGGAGAGCTCAATGGGGGCGGGGCGCTCCGGCGAGAGGGTCGCGGGAGGGTGGTCTGTGGGTGTTGTGGCGCCGGGTTCCTGTGCCATGCGTACACAGTCGTCTGTGCACAGGTATCCGTGCATTGCGGCGGCCCGGCGTCTTCGGCGGGGGGTTAACCCCACTCTCCCTGCGGGCTAGGCGAGTTGGGCCGTGCGCCTTGAGGTCCGGGCAGGGATCCGGGCCCTGAACGCGATCGGCGCCCCCGCGCGTCTACCGTGTTCCGGGCCCGGCCGGAGAACTCGGTCCCAAGGTTTTCCGGCCCCAAGGGACCTTGGAAGGACGGCGCTTCCCAAGGTCCTTCGGGTCAGAAGCCCTCTTCTCCCAACCCCTCCGTGTCCTCGCCCTCTTCTTCCAGGGCCTGGCGGACCACCCGTAGGGCCATGCCCTCGGAGTAGCCCTTGCGGGCGAGCATGCCCGCAAGGCGCCGTAGCCGCTTGTCCCGGTCGAGGCCGCGGGTGGAGCGCAACTTGCGGGCGACGAGCTCGCGCGCCGTCGCTTCCTCCTGCTCGGAGTCGAGCTGTCCGACGGCCTCGTCGATCAGCGTCGAGTCCACGCCTTTGGTCCGCAGCTCCTGTGCGAGCGCCCGCCGGGCCAGACCCCGGCCGTGGTGCCGGGACTCCACCCAGGCGTCCGCGAAGGCGCTGTCGTTGATCAGGCCGACCTCTTCGAAGCGGGACAGCACCTCGTCCGCCACGTCGTCCGGGATCTCTCGCTTGCGCAGCGCGTCCGCCAGCTGCTTCCGCGTGCGCGGGGTCCCGGTGAGCAGGCGCAGGCAGATGGCTCGCGCCCGCTCAGCCGGGTCCCCTGGGGGCTCCCCTTTCTCGGCCCTCGACGAGGAAGGGGAGCCCCGGTCCTGCGGGCCGCCGGACGGCTCACCGAATCCGTGCCGTCGACGACCGCGGCCTCGTCCACCACGGCCACCGCCACGCGGATCGTCGTCGCCCGAGTGCCCGGTGTCCAGCGGCCCTTCACCGCCGTACGCCCTGTCGCTGTCTCCTTCGGAGCCGATGCCGCCCCCATGCCCCGGCCCTTCCGGGACACCGGTGGAGATGTATTCGGCCCAGTCGGTTCGTCGCGTCACGGACTAGCTCTTGGCCGCCGCGGCCTTGGACTTGGCGGCCTTGGCCGCAGGAGCGGCCGCCGGCTTCACGGGCGTGTCCGGGACGGCCGAGACCGCCGCGTCAGCTCCCGGCTCGGCGGTCGGCTCCTCCGGCTTCACGCCGACGCCCAGCTTCTCCTTGATCTTCTTCTCGATCTCGTTGGCGAGGTCGGGGTTGTCCTTCAGGAAGTTGCGCGCGTTCTCCTTGCCCTGGCCGAGCTGGTCGCCCTCGTACGTGTACCAGGCGCCGGCCTTGCGGACGAAGCCGTTCTCCACGCCCATGTCGATCAGGCCGCCCTCGCGGCTGATGCCCTGCCCGTAGAGGATGTCGAACTCGGCCTGCTTGAAGGGGGGCGCCACCTTGTTCTTGACGACCTTGACACGGGTGCGGTTGCCCACCGCGTCCGTACCGTCCTTCAGAGTCTCGATGCGGCGGATGTCCATGCGCACCGAGGCGTAGAACTTCAGAGCCCGGCCACCGGTCGTGGTCTCCGGGGAGCCGAACATCACCCCGATCTTCTCGCGCAGCTGGTTGATGAAGATCGCGGTGGTCTTGGACTGGTTGAGCGCGCTGGTGATCTTCCGCAGCGCCTGGCTCATCAGACGAGCCTGCAGACCCACGTGCGAGTCACCCATCTCTCCCTCGATCTCCGCGCGCGGGACGAGCGCCGCGACGGAGTCGATGACGATGAGGTCGAGGGCGCCGGAGCGGACCAGCATGTCCACGATCTCCAGGGCCTGCTCGCCGTTGTCGGGCTGGGAGAGGATCAGGTTGTCGATGTCGACGCCGAGCTTCTTCGCGTACTCGGGGTCGAGGGCGTGCTCCGCGTCCACGAAGGCGACCTGGCCTCCGGCCTTCTGTGCATTCGCCACCGCGTGCAGGGTCAGGGTCGTCTTACCGGAGGACTCCGGTCCGTACACCTCCACGACTCGGCCGCGTGGGATGCCGCCGACGCCGAGGGCGACGTCGAGCGCGGTCGACCCGGTGGGGATGACCTCGATGGGCTCGTTCGGCCGCTCGCCCATGCGCATGACCGCGCCCTTGCCGAACTGCCGTTCAATCTGTGCGAGCGCGGCGTCGAGCGCCTTCTCGCGGTCGGTTCCTGCCATGGGTTCCACCCGATTTGCTTGAGTCGATCGCTTCACGTCAAAGACGCTAACGCCTGCCACTGACAATGCGTCCCGACAGCCGCCCAGCCTGTGGATAACTCGGGCACTTCCCGGCGAAATCGCCGTCGAGAACCCCGCCGGAGACTCCATAAGAATGGATGTTCGATTTTTGTGTCAAGCGCACGACACGGCTCCGCCGCGGGCAGCTTCACGGCTCAACGCCCGGGCGATTCCAGCCCGTACAGGCAGTGTCGCGGGGATGCGCGGACCGTTCGGGGGCCCGCTACGAAGACTCCCGCGCCGCGTCGTCGGCGACCGGCTGCGACGCCCCCGGCCCGCGCACAGCCCCGCGCAGCCGCGCGATGAAGGTGCCAGAGCCCCGCTCGCGGCGCCCGTGCACCCGGGGGTCGTCCGTGACGACGTACCGCTTCACATACGCCCCCAGGAACGCCTGCAGCGTGGCGACCGCGGGAATGGCGATCAGCGCGCCGACGGCGCCGAGCAGCGCGGTGCCCGCGATGACCGACCCGAAGGCGACCGCCGGGTGGACGTCCACCGTCTTCGCGGTCAGCTTGGGCTGCAGCACATAGTTCTCGAACTGCTGGTAGATCACGACGAAGATCAGCACCCACAGCGCGTACCAGGGGTTGACCGTGAAGGCGATCAGCATCGGCAGGGCGCCGGCGAGGTACGTACCGATGGTGGGGATGAACTGCGAGACCAGGCCCACCCAGACGGCGAGCACGGGCGCGTAGTTCACATCGAGGGCCTCCAGCAGGATGAAGTGCGCTATGCCCGAGATCAGTGCCATCAGACCGCGCGAGTACAGATAGCCCCCGGTCTTCTTGACGGCGATCTCCCACGCGCGCAGCACCTCGGCCTGGCGGGCGGGCGGCAGTACCGAGCACAGCGCGCGCCGCAGTCGCGGCCCGTCGGCGGCGAAGTAGAACGCGAACAGCACGATCGTCAGGAGCTGGAAGAGACCGCCCACCACCTGCGCGGACACGTCCAGAACACCGCTCGCGCTGTTCTGCACGTACCTCCGGAGCCAGTCGGAGCGGAGCACACTGTCCTGGATGTCGACGCGGCTGAGCTCTGTGTGAAAGGTCGTGTTGACCCAGCTGATCACCGAGTCGACGTACTTCGGGAAGTCCTCGACCATGTCGATGATCTGTCCGGCGAGCATCGAGCCGAGCAGCGTGACGAAGCCCGCGCTCACGATCATCACGGCGAAGAACACGAGCGCCGTGGCCAGCCCTCGGCGCATGCCGTACGAGGCCATCCAGCTCACCGCGGGCTCGATGGCGAGCGCCAGGAAGAACGCGATCAGAATGTTGATCAGCAGCCCGGTCAGCTGGTGGAAGGCCCAGCTGCCCAGCTGGAACGAGGCGATGAGGGCGAGAGCGAGCACCATGGCGCGCGGCAGCCAGCGTGGCATGCGGGCGCCCCCGCGGCCCCCGACCGCCCCTTCGGCCGGGGGCCGCGGGGGCGGCGTCATGCCGGGCGGGGATGCGTCCTGTCCGGCCTGGGCGGACTCTTCTGTCGATGCCACGGTCCAAGTTTCACCCACGCCGCCGACAATCGGTCCCGGCCCCTCAGATGTTCGTGGCCGGTCAGCGCTTTTCGTAGGGAACGTTCACCGCCGTGCACACCGCGCGCCACACGTCCTTGGCCTCCCAGCCCGCGTCGAGCGCCTCGTGCACCGTGCGCCCGCCGAGCTCCGACATCACGTGATCGCGCGCGAAGGTGTCGGCGTATCCCTTACCGAAGTGATTCGACATCAACTGCCAGAAGACCGTCAACCGCATGACTCCAGTATCCCGCCCCTGAGAGTGGGGCCGAGCCGGGACCGCTTGCCGAGAACGTTTTCCGTCCTACGGTCGGAGCATGGCCGAAACAGGAGCATCCCCACTCCCCCCGACGCCCCCGGCGCGTTCACCGCTCGCCCGCGCCGAGCACTTCGTCTGGCTCACCGCGCGCGTGCTGGAGCAGCGGCGTTTCGCGTACCACTTCCTCGGTGGCGGTGCCGACGCGGTCGAGACCGCGCTGGCCGCCTACCGCAACGAGGACGAGGGGTACGGTCACGCGCTCGAACCCGATCTGCGCGGTCCGGTCAGCCAGCCTCTGCACACCGGGCACGCACTGCGCGTCCTGGACTCGATCGGGCGCTGCGGCGGACAGCGCGTGGAGCGCGTGTGCCGCTATCTGACCGCCGTGTCGACGCAGGACGGCGCGCTGCCGGCGATCCATCCCAGCCAGCGCGGCTATCCGGCGGCCCCCTTTGTGCCGATCATGGACAACCCGCCCAGTGAGCTCCTCTCCACCGGCCCCGTGGTGGGCCTGCTGCACCACAACGAGGTGTGGCACGCCTGGCTGTTCCGGGCCACCGACTTCTGCTGGCAGGCGGTGGAGTCCCTGGACAAGTCGCATCCGTACGAGATCGAGGCGGCCGTGGCCTTCCTGGACTACGCACCCGACCGCCCGCGCGCGGAGGCGGCCGCCGACCGGATCGGCCGCCTCGTGCGTGAGCAGCGGCTCGCGGCGCTGGACCCCGACCGCCCTGAGGAGTTCCCGGTGGCGCCCGGCTATGCGCCGGGCGAGCGTCACTTCGCGCACGACTACGCGAAGACTCCGGACTCGCTCGCGCGCGCGTGGTTCACCGACGAGGAGATGGCACGCTCCTTGGACTTCCTGGCGAGCGAACAGCAGGAGGACGGCGGCTGGCCGATCCGCTGGCGTCAGTGGGCACCGGGCACCGCCCTCGAAGCGCGCCCGATCGTGACGATCGAGGCGCTGCGCACCCTGCGGGCGTACGGAATGCCGATCGCCTGACAGCCTCCGAGAAGGGCACGCACGCACGCGCGCGAGGGAAAACCTCACGCGCGCGTGCCGCCCCCGGAATCAGCCCGTCATCGCCCGTACCCCTGCCGTCACCGCCACGGCCGCGGAGACGACGAGCAGGAAGGGGGCCCGCAGGAGCAGCGCCACGACGGCCGCCGCGAGGCCGGCGACCTTCGCGTCCACCACCAGGACGCGGCCGTCGGCGAAGGTCTGCTGGGCCGTGAGAGCGGCCAGGAGGGCGACGGGAAGCAGGGCGGCCAGCCGTTTGACGAGCGGTCGTTCCAGGACACCGGCGGGGACGAGCAGACCGACGAGCTTGACGGCGTAGCAGCCGACGGCGGTCACACCGATCGCGATCCAGATGTTCAACGGTCGTCCCCAAATGCGTCGTCGGCGGGCTTCCCATCGGTCGTACGTTCCCCGCGGCGGCCCTCGGCCCAGAGCACGGCCGGGGCGGCGAGCGCGGCCACCAGGACGGGGACACCGGCGGGCAGCACCGGAAGGAGCCCGATGCCGAGGACCACCGCGAGACCGGCGACGGCCCGCTCCGTGGTGGTCCTGAGCATCGGCGCGAGCAGGGCCAGGAAGACGGCGGGCCCTGCGGCGTCCAGGCCCCATGCGTCGGTGTCGCCGATGGCTTCGGCCCCTGCCGCGCCGAGCAGCGTGGTGAGATTCCACAGCACATAGAGCGTGAGTCCGGTGACGGTGAAACCGATCCGCGCACTGCGTCGGGTGGCCTGGGCGAGCGCTACGGCCGCGGTCTCGTCGATGACCCACTGGGCGGCGAACGGCCGCACCGCGCGCGGGAGGGCCAGCAGCTGCGACAGACGCAGCCCGTAGAAGGCGTTGCGCACCCCCAGGAAGAACGCGCCCGCGGCGGCGGTGAACGGGTTGCCTCCGGCCGCGAGCGCTCCCACCAGGGCGAACTGCGAGGCACCGGTGAACACCAGGAGGCTGAGCGCGCAGGTCTGCAGCAGGGTCAGCCCGCTGCCGGCCGAGGTCACCCCGAAGGCGAAACCGGACAGTCCGACGGCCACCCCGACTCCGAGGGCGTCTCGTACGACGGCGGCGTCGGGTTTTCCGCCGTCCTTGGTGCGCGTGTCTGCGTGAGCTGTCTGTTCTGCCACGCTCCGGACGGTAGAGGGAGCCGCTCCCGCGGGTCTTGTACGTTCTTGCGCTCGCGCTGGTACGCCCCCGGGGGCACGCCCACGATCCGGGTGAAGTGGCGGTTGAGGTGCGGCTGGTCGGTGAAACCCACGGCGAGCGCGGCTTCCGCGGGTGTGGTGCCCGAGTCCAGGAGGTGGCGGGCGCGGCGTACGCGAGCGTCGGTCAGCCAGGTGTGGGGCGGCATCCCGTAGGTGGCCCGGAAAGCGCGCAGCAACGCGAAGGGGCTGGTGCCCAGGTCGGCGGCGAGTCGTTCCAGGGAGGGCGGCTCGGTCATCCGGGCTTCGAGGAGGGCACGCGCGCGTGCCGCGACTCGCGCGCCCGCCGTGCGCGGGGCGCGCTGCGGGAGCGACCCGCCGTTCCGTCGCAGCAATCTGGTCACGGCGACCCTGAGCAGGGTGTCGGCGGCGAGCGCGTTGCCCTCGTCCGCGGCGCGCAGCACCTGGTGGACCAGATGGGCGGCGTACGGGTCGTCGAGCACAGGGCTGGTGAATCCGGGAGTGCCGCGGATCGCTGTGGTCTCGGCGGCGATCTCGGCCACCAGGTCCGGCGACGGGTAGACGGCCCCGTACCGCCAGCCCTCGGGGACGCCGGCGCGCCCCGTGTGCGGGGTGTCGGGGTTGACCAGGGCCAGGGAGCCCGGTCCGGCGTACTGGTCCGCGCCGCCGTGGTGGAACACCTCGACGCCGTCGGCGATGGCGGCGATGACGAAGTTCTCGTGGGTGTGCCGCACGAAGGTCTTGTGGATGTACCGGGCCCGCAGCAGGTCGACGCCGGGCAGTTCCTCGTACCGCCAGTGCCGCGCTCTCTCCCCCGAACGTGCCATGTCCTCATTCTGCGCCACGAGCCGAGACGGGCCCGCGCCCGGGCCCGCGCCGTTCGGACGGCCGGTGCGTCCCCACCCGTGAGGCCGTTTCCGCAGGTCCGGGCCATTGTCAGTGGGCGGGTGCAGGATGGGGGCATGGTCAGGTCTGCACACGGCGCCCTCGACGGCTTCTCCCCCGCGACCCGCGGCTGGTTCACGGGGGCCTTCTCCGCGCCCACCGACGCCCAGGCCGGGGCATGGCGGGCCATCGGAGAGGGTTCGGACGTGCTCGTGGTCGCCCCGACCGGTTCCGGCAAGACGCTGGCCGCGTTCCTCGCCGCGCTGGACCAGCTGGCCTCGACTCCGCCGCCGGCCGACCCGAAAAAGCGCTGCCGGGTGCTCTACGTGTCACCACTCAAGGCGCTCGCGGTGGACGTCGAGCGAAACCTGCGAAGTCCGCTGACCGGCATCAGGCAGGAGGCGGTGCGCCTCGGACTGCCCGAGCCCGAGGTGAAGGTCGGTATCCGCTCCGGCGACACCCCGCCCGCCGAGCGCCGCGCGCTGGCCACGCGCCCGCCGGACATCCTGATCACCACGCCGGAGTCGCTGTTCCTGATGCTCACGTCGGCCACGCGCGACGCGCTGACCGGTATCGAGACGGTGATCCTGGACGAGGTGCACGCGGTCGCGGGCACCAAGCGCGGCGCCCATCTCGCGCTGACTCTGGAGCGGCTCGACGAACTGCTGCCGAGGCCCGCGCGCCGCATCGGCCTGTCGGCGACGGTCCGGCCCGTCGACGAGGTCGCGCGCTATCTCTCGCCGCAGCGCAAGGTGAAGATCGTCCAGCCCGCCTCCGGCAAGGAGTTCGATCTGTCGGTGGTCGTCCCGGTCGAGGATCTCGGGGAGCTGGGCGGCTCCCCGGTGGCCGACTCGGAAGGCGGCGCCGAGCGGCCGTCGATCTGGCCGCATGTCGAGGAGCGGATCGCCGACCTCGTCCAGGCCCACCGCTCGACGATCGTGTTCGCGAACTCGCGGCGTCTCGCGGAGCGGCTCTGCAACCGGCTCAACGAGATCGCGTACGAGAGGGCGACGGGCGAGCCCCTCGATGAGCACCATGCCCCGGCCGAGCTGATGGGCGGCTCGGGCGCGGCCCAGGGCGCCCCGCCGGTCATCGCCCGCGCCCACCACGGCTCGGTCTCCAAGGAGCAGCGCGCGCTGGTCGAGGAGGACCTGAAGGCCGGCCGCCTGCCCGCGGTGGTCGCCACCTCCAGCCTCGAACTCGGCATCGACATGGGCGCGGTGGACCTCGTCGTACAGGTCGAGTCACCGCCGTCGGTGGCCTCCGGGCTCCAGCGCGTCGGCCGCGCTGGCCACCAGGTCGGAGCGGTCTCCACCGGCGTCGTCTTCCCCAAGTACCGAGGGGACCTCGTCCAGGCGGCCGTCGTCACCGAGCGGATGCGCACCGGTTCGATCGAGTCCCTCCGTATCCCCGCCAACCCCCTGGACGTGCTGGCCCAGCAGCTGGTCGCCATGACCGCGCTCGACACCTGGCAGGTCGACGACTTGCTCGCGACGGTCCGCCGGGCCGCCCCCTTCGCATCGCTTCCGGAGTCCGCGTTCACGGCGGTGCTGGACATGCTCGCGGGCCGCTATCCGTCCGACGCTTTCGCGGAGTTGCGGCCACGCGTCGTCTGGGACCGAGTGGCCGGGACGATCACCGGCCGCCCCGGCGCGCAGCGCCTCGCCGTCACCTCCGGGGGCACGATTCCGGACCGCGGCCTCTTCGGAGTGTTCCTCGCGGGCGCCGATCCCAAGAAGGGCGGAGGCCGGGTCGGCGAGCTCGACGAGGAGATGGTCTACGAATCCCGGGTCGGCGACGTCTTCACGCTCGGCACCAGCTCCTGGCGTATCGAGGACATCACGCGCGACCGCGTCCTCGTCTCACCCGCGCCCGGCGTGCCCGGCAGGCTGCCGTTCTGGAAGGGCGACCAGCTGGGCCGCCCGCTCGAACTGGGGCGCGCGGTGGGCGCGTTCCTGCGCGAGGTCGGTTCCTTGCCCCAGGACGACGCCCGGCTCCGGCTCCTGGCCGCGGGCCTCGACGCCTGGGCCGCCGACAACGTCCTGTCCTACCTGGCCGAGCAGCGCGAGGCCTGCGGCCACGTCCCGGACGACCGCACCATCGTCGTCGAGCGGTTCCGCGACGAGCTGGGCGACTGGCGGGTCGTCGTGCACTCCCCCTTCGGCGCCCAGGTCCACGCGCCGTGGGCCCTCGCGCTGGGCACCCGCCTCTCCGAGCGGTATGGCATGGACGCGCAGGTCATGCACGCCGACGACGGCATCGTGCTGCGTCTGCCGGACGCCGACCTGCTGGGCCTGGACCTGCTCGACCAGGAACCCATGAAGGCGGGGACGGAGTACGACTCCGAGCAGGCCCCCGTGGGCGCCGCGGACGTCGCCTTCGACAAGGGCGAGGTCGACCAGATCGTCACGGACCAGGTCGGTGGCTCCGCCCTGTTCGCGTCCCGCTTCCGCGAGTGCGCCGCCCGCGCGCTGCTGCTGCCGCGCCGCAACCCCGGCAAGCGGACCCCACTGTGGCAGCAGCGCCAGCGGGCCGCCCAACTGCTCCAGGTGGCGAGCGAGTTCGGCTCCTTCCCCATCGTCCTGGAAGCGGTCCGCGAATGCCTCCAGGACGTCTTCGACGTCCCCGGCCTCGCGGAGCTCATGGGCGACCTCGAATCCCGCAAGGTGCGACTGGTCGAGGTCACGACAGCGGAGCCGTCCCCGTTCGCGCGGTCCCTGCTGTTCGGGTACGTGGCTCAGTTCCTGTACGAGGGCGATTCCCCACTCGCCGAGCGACGCGCCGCCGCGCTGTCGCTGGACTCCCGGCTTCTCGCCGAACTCCTCGGCCAGGCCGAGCTGCGCGAGCTCCTGGACGCCGACGTCCTGACCGAGCTGGAGCGCGAACTCCAGTGGCTCACCGAGGACCGCCGCGCCAAGGACGTCGAAAGCGTCGCCGACCTGCTGCGCCTGCTCGGCCCGCTCACGGACGCCGAACTGACCGAGCGCGGCGCCGAACCGGAGTGGGTCCGCGAGCTGGCCTCGTCCCGCCGCGCCATCCGGGTCCGGATCGCCGGAGCCGACCACTGGGCGGCGATCGAGGACGCGGGCCGACTGCGCGACGCGCTCGGCACAGCGCTGCCCGTCGGCGTCCCGGAAGCCTTCACCGATCCGGTCAAGGACCCCCTCGGCGACCTCCTCGCCCGGTACGCCCGCACCCACGGCCCGTTCACCTCCACCGCGGCGGCGGCGCGCTTCGGCCTCGGCACGGCGGTCACCGAGGGCGCCCTCCAGAGGCTCACCGCGGGCGGCCGTGTCGTACAGGGAGAGTTCCACCCGGCGGGGATCGGCCAGGAGTGGTGCGACGCGGCGGTGCTGCGCCGGCTGCGGCGCCGTTCGCTCGCCGCGCTGCGTCATGAGCTGGAGCCCGTGCCGCCCGCCGCGCTCGCCCAGTTCCTGCCGCAGTGGCAGCACATGGGCGGCGGGCACGGGCTGCGCGGCATCGACGGCCTCGTACGCGCCATCGAGCAGTTGCAGGGCGCCTCGGTCCCCGCGTCCGCCCTCGAGAAGCTCGTCCTGCCGTCCCGTGTCGCGCACTACGCTCCGGCGATGCTCGATGAGCTGACCGCCGCCGGAGAGGTCGTGTGGGCCGGAGCGGGCTCACTGCCCGGCAAGGACGGCTGGGTGTCCTTGTATCTGGCGGACGCGGCCCCCCTGCTGCTGCCACCCCCGCACCCTCTGGAGCTGACCGCGCTCCATCAGTCGGTCCTGGACACCCTCTCGGGAGGCTACGGTCTCTTCTTCCGTCAGATCGCCGACCAGATCCGTGCCACCACCCACCCCGACGCCACCGATCCCCAACTGTCCGACGCCCTTTGGGACCTGGCCTGGTCGGGCCGCCTGACGAACGACACACTCGGGCCGATGCGCTCCCTCCTGGGCTCGGGCCGAACCGCGGGCTCCACCGCCCATCGAGCGAAGCGCACGGTGCCGCGCGGGCGGTACGGCACTCTGACGGCTGCCGCGCGCCCCGCCTCCCGGACCGGCCCACCCACCGTCGCGGGCCGCTGGTCGCTGCTCCCCGACATCGACCCCGACCCCACCGTGCGCGCTCACGCCCTGGCCCGCACCCTGCTCGACCGGCACGGCGTGGTCACCCGGGGCGCGGTCGCCGCGGAGGGCGTCGAGGGCGGCTTCTCAGCGACGTACCGCATCCTGTCCGCCTTCGAGGAGAGCGGCCAGGCGCGCCGTGGCTACGTGGTGGAGGGACTCGGTGCGGCGCAGTTCGCGATGGACGGCGCGGTGGACCGGCTGCGCGCGGCGGCGAGCGCCGGCGAACGGGGCGAGGCCCTTCCCGGGCCGGGATTCCCGGGCACGCCGACAGCCGGGTTCTCGGACCCCACCGGACTCGACCTCACGGCCCCCCTCACCACCCGCACCGACACCGGCTACGCGGGCGGCCCCGCCTCCCGCCCCCGCCCGGGAAACTCCACGCGTGCGGTCGTCCTGGCCGCCGCCGACCCGGCGAACGCGTACGGTGCGGCCCTCCCCTGGCCCGACCCTCCGACCGGAGCTGGCCACAAACCCGGCCGCAAAGCGGGCTCCCTGGTCGTGCTGGTCGACGGCGAACTGACGCTCTACATGGAGCGCGGCGGCAAGACCCTCCTGGCCTGGCCCTCGGCCCCGGAGCACACGCCGCTGGACGACCCACGCCTGCGCATAGCCGCCGAGACGCTCGCCACGGCCGCCCGCGCCGGTTCACTCGGCACGGTCACGGTGGAGCGTGTGAACGGCGTCTCGGCCCTGACGTCCCCGTTCGGCACGCTCCTGGAGGGAGCCGGCTTCCACGCGACCCCACGAGGCCTACGCCTCCGCGCGTAACTCCAGCACCGGCGCTGGTCCGCCTCACCAGGGCAACGGGACGGCGGGACAAGACGCCTTCTCCCAGCGCATGCCACTCTGGATCCCATGCCCGAAGGAGACACCGTCTGGCAGACCGCCCGGCGCCTGCACACCGCCCTTGCGGGTCATCTGCTCACCCGCTTCGACCTCCGGGTGCCCAAGTACGCCACGGCCGACCTCACCGGGCGCACCGTCCTGGACGTCACCCCGCGCGGAAAGCACCTGCTCACCCGTATCGATGGCGGGCTGACGCTGCACTCTCATCTGCAGATGGACGGCTCCTGGAAGGTGTACGCACCCGGCGAGCGCTGGAGCGGCGGCCCAGGTCACCAGATCCGCGCGATCCTCGGCACCGCGGAGCGCACGGCCGTCGGCTACCGGCTTCCCGTACTGGAGCTGCTGCGCACCACCGACGAACACCGGGCCGTGGGCCACCTCGGCCCCGACCTCCTGGGCCCGGACTGGGACCCTGACAAGGCCCTGGAGAATCTCCTGCACGACCCTGCCCGCCCCCTCGGTGAAGCCCTCCTCGACCAGCGAAACCTCGCCGGGATCGGCAACGTCTACAAGAGCGAGCTCTGCTTCCTCCTCCGGACCAGCCCGTGGCTGCCCATCGGCCAACTTCCCGGCGAACGCGCCGCCCAACTGCCCACCCTCGCCAGGAAACTCCTGGAAGCCAACCGCGACCGGCCGATCCGCAGCACCACGGGCCACCGCGACCAGAACCACTACGTGTACGGTCGCGCACCCCGCCCCTGCCTGCGCTGCCGCACCTCGATCCGTGTGGCGAGCCAAGGTGACGGTTCCCGCGAGCGCCCCACCTACTGGTGCCCGGCATGCCAGCCGGGCCCAGCCCCCCAGACGCGGACGGAACCGTCACGCACGCACAATTGACGATCCGTCAGAAACTCTCGTACCGTCAACTTCATGCCCGTCACGGCGTACGACCTCACCGGACGCACCGCATTCGTCACCGGCGCCGCGAGCGGAATCGGCCGCGCCAGTGCCGTGTTGCTCGCGGAAGCGGGCGCCGACGTGCACTGCGCGGACCGCGACGCCCAGGGTCTCGACGAGACGGCCGCCCTGATCAAGGACAAGGGCGGCACGCCCCACACACACCCCCTCGACGTCACCGACCGAACCCAGTTGGGCCAGGCGGTCGCGGCCTGCGAGCGCCTCGACGTGATGGCCGCCATCGCCGGGATCATGCACAGCAGCCCGGTCCTGGAGACCCGGGACGAGGACCTCGACCGCGTGCTCGACGTCAACTTCAAAGGTGTGCTGTACGCCTGCCAGGAGGCGGCCCGGGCCATGATCGCGTCCGGTACTCGCGGCAGCATCATCACCATGGCCTCGGGCGCCGTCGACACCGGCGGACCCGGGCTGCTCTGCTACGGCGTCACGAAAGCGGCCGTCGTCCAGCTGACGAAGACCCTGGCGACCGAGATGGGACCGCACGGCATCCGCGTCAACGCGGTCGCGCCGGGCTGGATCCGCACGCCCATGACGGACCGCCACGACGGCGAGGCCCAGGCGCGGACCGAAGCGTTCATGGCCCGGATGTCACCGCTGGGCAGGGTCGGCGAGCCGGAGGACATCGCGTACACGGTCCTGCACCTCGCCTCCGACGCCTCGGCCTTTACGACGGGCCAGATCCTGCGCCCGAACGGCGGCGTGGCCATGCCTTGGTAGCGATGGCGACCACCCGGACACCCCTTCACCCACTCCAAGAGAAAAGCCCCTCCTGCGCCCCCAGAAGGGCCTGACCGCCCCTCGGTCACACCCGGGAGGTCAAAGTGCACCCCGAGAGCCCCCAGGCGCCCGGGAACGCCCCTGAGCCTCCGAAATCCACTGCCCCCACCGACTCAGTGACTCGACTCACTCACTCACTGATCCGACCCGGCCAGACCCGCGCCCCGCGCCTCGGACACCGGCCTCACGGCCGCCCGCGCCTTGGGCGCGCAGTGAACCGGAAGCAGGCTCAGCCCCCACCCACCCGCCATGACCGCCCCCTCCAGCACACCCGCGTCCGCCGTGAAGGCCAACCGCGTCGCTCCCCACCACCACAGCACCCCGCCCCCCAAAGCCAGCCCCCACCGCCCCATGCGCCCGACGTGCTCCATGCGCCCCATGCGCCCTATTCGCCCAGCCGGCCGACCCCGCCCAGCCCATCCTGTCCGCCCCGCCATGGCGCCACCTCCAACCCGCCAACCGAAGCCAGACCGCAACGTCACACACCGGGAGGGCGCAGCCACCCCAACGGGGCGTACCCGGCCCCTCCACCATGGCCGCAGCACGACACACCGGCAAACGGGGTAAGAACGCAAAAACCCCGACCGCACCTCTCCAGGTGGCCCTGGAGAAGCCCCCGGCCGGGGCTCTCACACCATTCTCAGCTCATGGGCTCGCACCCATGGCCTGCACGCCCACGAGCACGGAGCTCATGACCGCACGCCCGCAAGCGTCAGGCGGCGACCACGTCCACCGCCTCGGCAGGCGCCTTGATTGTCACTCGTTCCGGTGGCACACCGGTTACCGACACAGAATTGAGCATCGGGCGTACCGGCGTGGGCACCGGCTCAGTGACCGCTGCCGACCGGGCCAGCTCGGCGAGGGCAAGCTCGTCGCTCACTTCTCGCATGAGCTCGGACATCCGTACGTCCAGCGCGTCGCAGATCGCGGAGAGCAGCTCGGAGGAAGCCTCCTTCTGCCCCCGCTCCACCTCGGAGAGATAGCCGAGCGAAACTCGGGCGGACGAGGAGACTTCGCGCAGAGTACGGCCCTGGCGCTGGCGCTGCCGACGCAGCACGTCACCAAGCAGGCGACGGAGCAGAATCATCGGTGGCTCCCTCCTCGGACCGCGTAGCCGCATCCTTCTCGCCCCACCGTACCGCCTCGCGCCGCGGCCGTGCGGGGAGCGATGTCGTGTTCACTCAGGGCTGCAAACATCAAGTCCCCCCGTTCTGTTCCGTATCCTGTGCCCGCTCATTCCCGGTCTGTTCGCCCGCAAGCTCCTTCAGGAGCAGTGCGAGTACGCTCCGTACACTCTCCATACGGATTTCCGTCCGGTCGCCGTTCAACCGCAGCGACGCCACTTTCTCGCCATCAGCCGGCCCGGAATCCGGGCCGAGCGGCCCGTCGACGGCCACGAAAACGGTCCCGACCGGCCGGCCGTCCTGGGGCTCGGGCCCCGCGACACCGGTGGTCGCGATGCCCCAGTCCGCGCCGAGCAGCTTGCGTACGCCCGCCGCCATCTGGGCCGCGACCTGCGGATCCACCGCCCCGCGCTGATCCAGCAGGGTGGCGTCGACGCCGAGCACGTCCCGCTTCAGTTCGGTGGCATACGCGGTCACGGAACCGCGGAAGGCCTCGGAGGCCCCGGGCACCGCGGCGATCTCCGCCGCCACGAGTCCACCCGTCAGCGACTCGGCGACAGCGAGCGTCTCGCCCCTCACCTTGAGTAGTCGCAGCACTTCAGCGGCCCCGGAAGTCATCCTTCCGCCTCCTCCGCCGCGGCCTTTCGGTCGGCGAGACCCTGGCGCCGCAACACAATGGCTTGTCTCACATAGTCGAGTCCGGTCACCACGGTCAGGGCGACCGCCACAGCCATCATCCAGAACCTCAGGGTCGCCAGCGGCCCCGTGAGCGCCAGGACGTACATGCCGACCGCCGTGCCCTGAGCGAGCGTCTTCATCTTTCCGCCGCGGCTCGCGGGGATCACGCCGTAGCGGATCACCAGGAAGCGCAGCAGTGTGATCCCGAGCTCACGCCCGAGGATGACCGCTGTCACCCACCACGGCAGATCGCCGAGCGAGGACAGACAGATCAGCGCCGCTCCCATGATCGCCTTGTCGGCGATCGGGTCGGCGATCTTCCCGAAGTCGGTGACGAGGTTGTACGTCCGCGCCAGGTGACCGTCGAAGATGTCGGTGATCATGGCGACCGCGAAGGCGGCCCAGGCCCAGGCTCGCCAGACGGGGTCGTATCCCCCCTCGGCCAGCATCAGCGCCACGAAGCCCGGTACGAGCACGAGGCGGAGCATGGTCAGGAGATTGGCGACGTTCCAGAGGCTGGCCTGGTTGACGGCCGCGGCACCCAGCTTTCCGCCGCGCGGCGACTTCGAGCCCTGAGCACCGGCAGGGCCCGTACCGGAAACGCCGGCGGCACCGTGCGTACCGGGCGTGCCGGGGCCGCCCGCCGCGGATGCCGGGACTCCCGTCATCTGGCCGCCTCCTCAGGACATGCGAGCGAGCCGAGCAGCGGCTCGGCCACCAGGTCGACACCTTCCGTACCGACCACCTTCGCTTCGACCATACGGCCGACGGTCAAACCCTCACCGCTCGTGAACAGCACCTGGCCGTCGGTCTCCGGCGCCTGGTGCGCCGCACGGCCGGTCACGCCCTCCACGGCGTCGACCGACTCGACGAGCACCTCCAGGGTTTCGCCGACGCGTTCCTCCGCCCGCTGGGAGACCAGTTCCTCCGCGAGCCGTGAGACCCTCGCGAGCCGCTCGGCGACGACGTCCTCGTCCAGCTTGTTCTCGTACGTCGCTGCCTCCGTGCCCTCCTCGTCGGAGTATCCGAAGACGCCGATCGCGTCCAGCCGCGCGCCGTTCAGGAACCGCTCCAGCTCGGCCAGGTCGTCCGCGCTCTCGCCGGGGAAGCCCACGATGAAGTTGGACCGCACACCGGCCTGCGGG
Source organism: Streptomyces montanus (assembly GCF_005786655.1). Taxonomy (NCBI): domain Bacteria; kingdom Bacillati; phylum Actinomycetota; class Actinomycetes; order Kitasatosporales; family Streptomycetaceae; genus Streptomyces; species Streptomyces montanus. Next base: position 15,994 of record NZ_VBZC01000003.1, on the reverse strand, counting down.
GCCTTGGCGCGGATCGTGTCGAGCAGTTCCAGGAACCGGTCGGTGTCCCCGAAGCGCCGCATCGCACGCAGTACACCGGGAGCGGAGTGCTGGAAGGACAGGTCGAAGTAGGGCGCGACCTTGGGCGTGGAGGTCAGCACGTCGATGAGCCCGGGCCGCATCTCGGCGGGCTGCAGATAGCTGACTCGCACCCGCTCGATCCCGTCGACGTCGGCGAGCTCGGGAAGGAGCGTCTCCAGGAGCCTGATGTCGCCGAGGTCCTTGCCGTACGAGGTGTTGTTCTCGGAGACCAGCATGATCTCCTTGACGCCCTGTTCGGCAAGCCAGCGCGTCTCGCCCAGGACGTCGGACGGGCGCCGCGAGATGAAGGAGCCGCGGAAGGACGGGATGGCGCAGAAAGAGCAACGCCGGTCGCAGCCGGAGGCCAGCTTGACCGAGGCGACCGGGGAGCCGTCGAGACGGCGCCGCAGGGGCGCACGGGGGCCCGAAGACGGAGCGAGGCCCTCCGGAAGATCGGCAGGGCCGTGCCCCGGAAGCGCGACCTCGGGGGCGGACTCCTGCCGCTCCGCAGGGCTGATCGGCAGGAGCTTGCGCCGGTCCCGTGGCGTGTGTGCGGCGTGGATGCCGCCGGACAGGATGGTCTGGAGCCGGTCGGAGATGTCCGCGTAGTCGTCGAAGCCCAGCACGCCGTCGGCCTCGGGCAGTGCCTCGGCGAGCTCCTTGCCGTATCGCTCGGCCATGCAGCCGACAGCGACCACGGCCTGGGTTCTGCCCTCTCCCTTGAGGTCGTTGGCCTCCAGGAGCGCGTCGACGGAGTCCTTCTTGGCGGCCTCGACGAAACCACACGTGTTGACGACGGCGACGTCCGCGTTCTCGGCGTCCTCCACGAGGTGCCAGCCGTCCGCCTCCAAACGGCCCGCGAGCTCCTCCGAGTCCACCTCGTTACGAGCGCAGCCAAGAGTGACAAGTGCGACGGTACGGCGTTCAGGCATGGGCTCAAGACTACTTCGTCCCACTGACAGCCCACGTCGACGGGGTTGGCCGAGCTTGGCCAACCCCGTGCCCGCCTGCCCGAAAAGCCTGAGCCCGTTCGTCCGGAACGGCCTGCCCTCGTCCGAACGGAAGAACCCTGCGGAAGAACCGCGCGGCTCAGCCGACCTCGGGATCACCCTTCGTGTACCTCAGACGCTCGACCTGCCCCGTCTGGAACTCGTCCTCGATCTGCTTGCCGTTCACGAACAGCTGGATCGCGCCGGCGTTGCCCAGGATGAGGTCGATCTGCTCCTTGTCCTGGAAGGTCTGCGAGTCGCCCTGCTGCAGGGTGCCGTCGAAGATCGTCCGGCCGTTGTGGTCCTTGGCCGAGATCCAGCTGCGGCCGTCGGCCGCGTTCACCTTGACGGTGACCTTGTCCCGGGGCGCGGCCGCGATGGCGCTGTCCGACGGGTCGGGCTTGGGGTCGTTGGGCTTGGTCGGTTTGGGCTTGGGGGACTTGCTGGTGGTGGGCGTGGATCCCTCGGCGACCTGCGTCTTCGTACCGGGCTCGTCATCGCCGCCGTTGAGCAGCGTGAACCCGACGAAGCCGATCACGGCGACTATCGCGGCGACCATGGCCGCGGTCCAGTTGGGCCGCTGGCGCTCCGGACGGATCCGCTCCGCCTCGAACAGCGGTGCCGCCGGCGTCGGCGACGGGCGCCCTCCGTGGTCATCGTCGTACTGCGCGAGCAGCCGCTCAGGATCGGTGTGGACGGCGCGTGCCAAGGTCCGGATGTGACCGCGCGCGTAGACGTCTCCGCCGCAGGCGGCGAAGTTGTCCTGTTCGATCGCGTGCACGATGGCGACGCGGACCCGGGTGGCGTTACTGATTTCGTCAACGGTCAGCCCTGCCTCGACACGTGCCTGTTGCAAGGCACGGCCGATCGAGGGACGGTCGTCCTCTGCGAAGGGACGCTCATCCTCAGGGGAGTTGTCCTCAGGGGAGTTGCCGATGGACACGGGGGCGCCTTTCGAGCGTGTAGCCACCTGTGCTGGAGGTTCAGTTTAGGGGGGTTGCGAAAGGGTGGGGCAACCGGGCGGTAGGACTTTGTACGCCATCAGAATGGCCGGACATCCGATGGTGGGACATCAACCCGTACCCTCCCTCAACTTGACGCGCACCGAAGGGAAACGGTTGCTCACGCTTCCCTAACGGGTGAGTCACGTTCGAATACCCACGCACCTCGACCCACTCCGCACAGGGACCCGGCCCGCACCAGTTCCTCACGGTGATTCCTTACGGTTGAGCCTCCCCACGGATCACCGCGAGCACGCCGTCCAGCTCATCAGCTTTCACCAAAACGTCACGGGCCTTGGAACCCTCGCTCGGGCCCACGATGTTGCGGGACTCCATGAGGTCCATCAGCCGCCCGGCCTTGGCGAATCCGACGCGCAGCTTGCGCTGGAGCATCGAGGTGGACCCGAACTGCGTGGAGACGACCAGCTCGGCGGCCTGGCACAGCAGGTCGAGGTCGTCGCCGATGTCCTCGTCGATCTCCTTCTTCTGCTTGGTGCCCACGACGACGTCGTCCCGGAAGACCGGTGTCATCTGGTCCTTGCAGTGCTGGACGACGCCGGCGATCTCCTCCTCGGTGACGAAGGCGCCCTGCATGCGTGTGGGCTTGTTGGCCCCCATCGGCAGGAAGAGGCCGTCGCCCTTGCCGATCAGCTTCTCGGCGCCCGGCTGGTCGAGGATGACCCGGCTGTCGGCGAGCGAGGAGGTGGCGAAGGCGAGGCGGGAGGGCACATTCGCCTTGATCAGGCCGGTGACGACGTCCACCGAGGGGCGCTGCGTGGCCAGCACGAGGTGGATGCCGGCCGCGCGGGCGAGCTGGGTGATGCGTACGATCGCGTCCTCGACGTCCCGGGGCGCGACCATCATCAGGTCGGCCAGCTCATCCACGATGACCAGCAGATACGGGTACGGCTGCAGCTCGCGCTCGCTGCCCTCGGGCAGCTTGACCTTGCCCTCGCGGACGGCTTTGTTGAAGTCGTCGATGTGGCGGTAGCCGAACGCCGCGAGGTCGTCGTAGCGCAGGTCCATCTCCCGCACCACCCACTGCAGCGCCTCCGCGGCCCGCTTCGGGTTGGTGATGATGGGCGTGATCAGGTGCGGGATGCCCTCGTACGCGGTCAGCTCGACGCGCTTGGGGTCGACGAGGACCATCCGGACGTCCTCGGGGGTCGCGCGCATCATCACCGAGGTGATCAGGCAGTTGATGCAGGACGACTTGCCGGAGCCGGTGGCGCCCGCGACCAGGACGTGCGGCATCTTCGCCAGGCTGTGCATGACGTAGCCGCCCTCGACGTCCTTGCCGAACGCGACCAGCATCGGGTCGTCGTCCTCCGCGGACTCCGCGAGGCGCAGCACAGCGCCCAGATTGACCATTTCGCGGTCGGTGTTGGGGATCTCGATGCCGACCGCGGACTTGCCGGGGATCGGGCTGATGATCCGCACGTCCGGACTGGCGACGGCGTACGCGATGTTCTTGGTGAGCGCCGTGATGCGCTCGACCTTCACGGCCGGGCCCAGCTCGACCTCGTACCGCGTGACCGTCGGGCCGCGCGTGAAGCCGGTGACGGAGGCGTCGACCTTGAACTCGGTGAAGACCGTGGTGAGCGAGTCGACTATGGCGTCGTTGGCGGCGCTGCGCGCCTTGCCGGGGCCGCCGCGCTCCAGGAGGTCGAGCGAGGGCAGCGCGTACGTGACGTCGCCGGAGAGCTGAAGCTGTTCGGCGCGCGGCGGCAGCTCGCGCGGCGCGTCCGGCGCGGACTTGGTCAGATCGGGGACTTCGGCCTTCAGCATCTCCTGCTTGGGCTTGCCGCCCTTGGTCCCCTTGGCGCCCTTGGTGCGCGCGGCGGGTACGGGCGTGGTCTCGTCGCGCCCGTCCGTGTCCTCGCGCTCGCCGCGATCGGTCCCGACGCCCTGTGTCAGATCGGCCACCAGCGCCGAGGGCGGCATCCCGTGCATGACGGCGCCGTCGAGTGCCGCCGCGGCGGCCGCCGCCACGTCGACCGCGTCCATCGGCCGGTCCAGGGCGGGCTGCTGCACCGCGGGCCGCCTGGGGCGACTGCGGCGCTTGGAGAGTGCCTCCTGCTCGGCCCTGTCCGGGTCGTACGTCTCAGGCGCGGAGCGGCGCTTGCGGGAGCGCGCGGGCAGCGCCTGGCGCCACTGGTCGTCGTAACGCTCGTCGTCGTAACGCTCGTCGTCCTCGCTGAAGCCGTCCGCGGCCTCGTGGGACCGTGCGAGGCCGAGCTTGGCGCCGAGCAGCCGAAGGCGATGGGGAATGGCGTTGACGGGAGTCGCCGTGACCACCAGGAGACCGAAGATCGTGAGCAGCACGAGCAGCGGTACGGCCAGGACATCGCCCATCGTGAACGTCAGGGGCGTCGCCGCACCCCAGCCGATGAGCCCGCCGGCGTCCCTTATCGCCTGCATGCCCTCACCGCGCGCGGGCGCCCCGCAGGCGATGTGGACCTGGCCCAGCACACCGATGACGAGCGCGGACAGGCCGATGACGATGCGCCCGTTGGCGTCGGGCTTCTCGGGGTGCCGGATGAGCCGTACGGCGATGACCGCGAGCAGAATCGGTACGAGCAGGTCGAGGCGGCCGAACGCGCCGGTCACCAGCATTTCGACGAGGTCGCCGACGGGGCCGCGGAGGTTGGACCAGGTACCGGCGGCGACAACCAGCCCCACGCCGAGCAGCAGGAGGGCGAGACCGTCCTTGCGGTGCGCCGGGTCGAGCCCCTTCGCGCCCCGCCCTATGCCGCGGAACAGGGCGCCGACGGCGTGCGCGACTCCGAGCCAGAGGGCGCGCACCAGCTTGTACACGCCCCCGGTGGGATTGGGTGCCGGCTTGGGCGCGGCTTTCTTGGCCGCGGCCTTCTTCGCAGGCGCCTTTTTCGCCGGGGCTTTCTTCGCGGGGGCCTTCTTCGCCGCAGCCTTCTTAGGAGCGGCCGCCTTCTTCGCGGGCGACTTCTTGGCTGCGGACTGACGTGGGGCCATGGGTGTGAGGTTACCGGTGGAGGCCCCTGTGGACACGTGTGCCCACTGCTTCACTCGTTCGTGTCGCGCCGACCGAGGCGTCAGGCTGACGCAGCCGCGTCGGGCGTAGGCGAGTTGGCGGCCGCCGGGCAACGCCATTCGGCTCAGCTCACACCGGACACGATGGCGCTGTGAGAACCCGCGGGGCATGCTGTCGCCCCGGCCCATGGGCCCAGCGGCACGGCGACCAGGCGCACACCCAGCCCCGCGATCCAGCTCTGTCGACGGGCGGCGTGGCCGTGGGGCCGCGCCCGCCGCCCGCTCTCAGCCGAGCCGAGGCGAGCCGACGTCGGAACACCCGTTCAGTTTTGCGAAGGCAGCGAAGCCGCCCCGTTGTTCCCTGTCCCCGGCTCCAGCGCGTCAAGAGCCCTGCGCAGGCCGGTGAGTTTGCGCTCGAGATGAGCCGCCGTCGCCACCGCCGCCGCGTCCGCCGAGTCGTCGTCGAGTTGCTTGGAGAGCGCCTCGGCCTGCTCCTCCACGGCCGCGAGCCGCGCGGAGAGTTCGGCGAGCAGCCCGGCGGGCTCCTTGGCATCGCCGACCTCGGCCTTGCCGCCACCGCCGCCCTCGAGCTGGAGCCTCAGCAGCGCCGCCTGCTCCCGAAGTTGACAGTTCTTCATATAGAGCTCGACGAAGACCGAGACCTTCGCGCGCAGCACCCACGGATCGAACGGCTTGGAGATGTAGTCCACCGCACCCGCCGCGTACCCCCGGAAGGTGTGGTGGGGCCCGTGGTTGATGGCCGTGAGGAAGATGATCGGGATGTCCCGGGTCCGTTCTCGCCTCTTGATGTGCGCGGCGGTTTCGAAACCGTCCATGCCCGGCATCTGGACGTCCAGCAGAATGACCGCGAAGTCGTCCGTGAGCAGTGCTTTGAGCGCTTCCTCCCCGGACGATGCCCGAACCAGTGTCTGATCGAGCGCAGAGAGGATGGCCTCCAGCGCCAGCAGATTCTCCGGCCGGTCATCGACCAGGAGGATCTTGGCCTTCTGCACCATGGCCCGCCCTCCTCGCCCCGGCAGTGCACCGGGCGCCGCCCCAGGGGACGACTCCCTTACGCCGCCCGTCCTTGTGCCGGTCATGGTAGCCGCACCCTGCCTGTCGCCACACCCTGTCACCGCGATGTCACTGTGCACGTAGCAGAAACGTAGCGGGAGACCAGAAGGTTCCCCGAATCCCGGGTTTCTACACGGCCCCGGGCACAGTCAGTCAGCAACTCTGTGTGCCCTGCCCGATGTCGAGCTCTCGGCCTCGTCCGAAGAGGATCCCATCCACTCACACCTCGCGCATCCACTGATCCATCACCTCGAGCAGATGATCGGGATCGACCGGCTTTGTGACGTAGTCGGAAGCGCCCGACTCGATCGCCTTCTCCCGGTCGCCCTTCATCGCCTTGGCCGTCAGCGCGATGATCGGCAGTCCGGCGAACTGGGGCATCCGACGGATCGCCGTCGTGGTCGCGTACCCGTCCATCTCGGGCATCATGATGTCCATCAGAACGACCGTCACATCGTCGTGCTGCTCCAGGACTTCGATGCCCTCGCGGCCGTTCTCGGCGTACAGCACCGACAGGCCGTGCTGCTCCAGGACGCTGGTGAGCGCGAACACGTTGCGGATGTCGTCGTCGACGATCAGCACCTTCTCGCCCTCGAAGTGGAAAACCCCGCGCGGCTGGGCGGACTTCTCCTGGCCGCCCGCGGCCCAGGACTCCGGTACCTGGGCCTGCTGCGCCGACAGCGCGGGCCGCGGTTCGGCCGCGGACACCGCCTTGCGGCGCCGCCTGAAGAGCGCGGCGGCCCCGTTCTGGGTCTCCCGGTACGACTTGACCTCTGCGGGCGTCTCCACGGGCCCGTCCCCGTTCGTCACGGCATCGAGGAGCTCCCTGCCCTCCATCGCCGGCGCCGCCAGCTGCGGGTAGCCCTGAGGCGGCAGTTCACTCGGGTGCAGCGGCAAATACAGCGTGAACGTGGAGCCGCGCCCCGGCTCGCTCTGCGCGTGGATCTCACCGCCCAGCAGCCGCGCGATCTCCCGCGAGATGGACAGCCCCAGTCCCGTACCGCCGTACTTGCGGCTCGTGGTTCCGTCCGCCTGCTTGAAGGCCTCGAAGATGACCCGCATCTTGCTGGCCGCGATACCGATGCCGGTGTCGGTCACGGAGAACGCGATCAGATCGCCGTCCGCCTCCCGCAGCGAACCCGCCTCCAACAGCTGCTCCCGGATGGCGACGGGCACATCGGCGCCCGCGGGCCGGATGACGAGCTCGACCGCTCCGGAGTCGGTGAACTTCACCGCGTTGGACAGCAGGTTGCGCAGCACCTGAAGGAGCCGCTGCTCGTCCGTGTGCAGCGTGGCGGGCAGCTCGGGCGACACGCGTACGGAGAAATCGAGGCCCTTCTCTGCCGTCAGCGGACGGAAAGTGGCCTCTACGTAGTCGACGAGCTGGACCAGCGCGATACGGGTCGGCGACACGTCCATCTTGCCCGCCTCGACCTTCGACAGGTCGAGGATGTCGTTGATCAACTGGAGCAGGTCGGAGCCCGCACCGTGGATCGTCTCGGCGAACTCGACCTGCTTCGGAGTGAGGTTGGAGTCCGCGTTGTCGGCGAGCAGCTTGGCCAGGATCAGCAACGAGTTGAGCGGCGTACGCAGCTCGTGCGACATGTTCGCGAGGAACTCGCTCTTGTAGCGCATGGAGACCGCGAGCTGTTCGGCGCGCTCCTCCAGCACCTGACGGGCTTCCTCGATCTCGGTGTTCTTGACCTCGATGTCGCGGTTCTGCTGGGCCAGCAGCTCGGCCTTCTCCTCCAGTTCGGCGTTGGACGCCTGGAGTGCCTTCTGCCGGTTCTCCAGCTCGGCCGACCGCTCCCTCAGCTGCTCGGTCAGCTCCTGCGACTGCTTGAGCAGTACCTCGGTCTTCGTGTTGACGGCGATCGTGTTGACGCTCGTCGCGATCATCTCGGCGATCTGATTGAGGAAGTCCTTCTGGATCTGCGTGAACGGCTGGAACGATGCCAGCTCGATCACGCCCAGAACGGTCCCCTCGAAGAGCACCGGCAGCACGATCACATGCGCCGGTGGCGCCTCCCCGAGTCCGGACGCGATCTTCAGGTACCCCGGCGGCACGTTCTCGACGAGAATCGTGCGCTTTTCCTTGCCGGCCGTCCCGATGAGGGTCTCACCGGGCCGGAACGACGTCGGCATGGACCCCATGGAGTAGCCGTAGGACCCGAGCATGCGCAGTTCGTACGAGTCGTCCTGCGCCGCGCCCAGCTCCTTGCCGTCATCCAGCGGCATCGCCAGGAAGAACGCTCCGTGCTGCGCCGAGACGACCGGAGTCAGCTCGCTCATGATGAGGGAGGCCACGTCGGCGAGGTCGCGGCGGCCCTGCATCAGTCCGGAGATCCGGGCCAGGTTGCCCTTCAGCCAGTCCTGTTCCTTGTTGGCGATGGTGGTGTCGCGCAGGTTGGCGATCATCTTGTTGATGTAGTCCTGAAGTTCCTGGATCTCGCCGGAGGCGTCCACATCGATCTTCAGGTTGAGGTCGCCACGGGTCACCGCGGTCGCCACGCGCGCGATGGCGCGTACCTGCCGGGTCAGGTTCCCGGCCATCTCGTTCACCGACTCGGTGAGGTCGCGCCAGGTGCCGTCGACGTCGCGTACGCGTGCCTGGCCGCCCAACTGCCCTTCGGTGCCCACCTCTCGGGCGACTCGGGTGACCTCTTCGGCGAAGGACGAGAGCTGGTCGACCATGGTGTTGATGGTGGTCTTGAGCTCCAGGATCTCGCCGCGCGCGTCGATGTCGATCTTCTTGGTCAGGTCGCCCTTCGCGATGGCCGTGGTGACCATGGCGATGTTCCGCACCTGGCCCGTCAGGTTCGACGCCATGCCGTTCACGGACTCCGTGAGGTCCTTCCACGTACCGGCGACGCCCGGGACATGTGCCTGACCGCCGAGGATGCCGTCCGTGCCCACCTCACGGGCCACCCGGGTCACCTGCTCGGCGAACGAGCTCAGCGTCTTCACCATCGTGTTGACGGTGTCCGCGAGCTGGGCGACCTCGCCACTCGCCTCCACCGTGACCTTCTTGGTCAGGTCACCGTTGGCCACCGCCGTCGCGACCTGGGAGATGTTGCGCACCTGGTTGGTCAGGTTGGCCGCCATCACGTTGACGTTGTCGCTCAGGTCCTTCCAGATGCCCGTGACACCGGGCACCCGCGCCTGTCCGCCGAGGTTGCCGTCCGTGCCCACCTCGCGGGCCACCCGGGTCACCTGCTCGGCGAAGTTCGACAGCTGGTCCACCATCGTGTTGACGGTGGTGACGAGCGCGAGGATCTCGCCCTTCGCGTCGACGGTGATCTTCTTGGAAAGGTCACCGTTGGCGACCGCCGTGGTGACCTCGGCGATGTTCCGCACCTGGATGGTCAGGTTGTTCGCCATGAAGTTCACGGACTGCGTGAGGTCCTTCCAGGTGCCGGAGACACCCTGCACCTCGGCCTGACCGCCGAGGATGCCCTCCGTGCCCACCTCACGGGCCACCCGCGTGACCTGCTCGGCGAAGTTCGACAGCTGGTCCACCATCGTGTTGAGGGTGTTCTTCAGCTCCAGGATCTCGCCGCGGGCGTCCACATCGATCTTCTGCGACAGGTCACCGCGGGCCACCGCGGTCGCCACCTGGGCGATGTTGCGCACCTGGGCGGTGAGATTGCCCGCCATGCCGTTCACGGAGTCGGTCAGGTCGCGCCACACACCGGCGACGCCGGGCACCTGCGCCTGACCGCCGAGCCGGCCGTCCGTACCCACCTCGCGGGCCACCCGGGTCACCTGCTCGGCGAAGGCGCTGAGCTGGTCGACCATGGTGTTGATGGTGTTCTTCAGCTCCAGGATCTCGCCGCGGGCGTCGACCTCGATCTTCTGCGACAGGTCGCCGCGCGCCACCGCCGTCGTCACCTGGGCGATGTTGCGGACCTGGGACGTCAGGTTGCCCGCCATGAAATTGACGGAGTCGGTGAGGTCCTTCCAGGTGCCGCTGACGCCGTCCACGCGCGCCTGACCGCCCAGGCGGCCCTCCGTGCCCACGTCACGCGCCATCCGCGTCACCTGGTCGGCGAAGGACGACAGCTGGTCCACCATCGTGTTGACGGTGTTCTTCAGCTGGAGCATCTCGCCGGAGACGTCCACGGTGACCTTCTGCGACAGATCACCGTTGGCCACCGCCGTCGTCACCTGGGCGATGTTGCGGACCTGCCCGGTGAGGTTGCGGAACGCCGTGTTGACGGAGTCCGTCAGGTCCTTCCACGTACCGGCGGCGCCCGGCACCTGCGCCTGACCGCCCAGCTCGCCCTCGACGCCGATCTCCCGCGCCACCCGCGTGACTTCGTCACCGAAAGACGACAACTGGTCCACCATCGTGTTGACGGTGTTCTTCAGCTCCAGCATCTCGCCGGCCACATCGACGGTGACCTTCTGCGAAAGATCACCGTTGGCCACGGCCGTCGTCACGGCGGCGATGTCCCGCACCTGGGTGGTGAGATTCCGGAAGACCGTGTTCACCGAATCGGTGAGGTCTTTCCACGTTCCCGCCGCACCCGGCACATTCGCCTGACCGCCGAGCCGCCCCTCGCCGCCTACCTCGTTGGCGACCCGCGTCACCTCGTCCGCGAACGTACGGAGCGTCTCGGTCATCTGGTTGATCGTCTCGGCGAGCTGCGCCATCTCACCGCGCGCCGAAACAGTCACCTTCTGCGACAGATCACCGTTGGCGACAGCGGTCGTCACCTGGGCGATCCCACGCACCTGGGCCGTCAAATTACCGGCCATAAGATTCACCGAATCGGTGAGGTCCTTCCACACTCCCGCCACACCTGGCACCTGCGCCTGACCGCCGAGCTCACCCTCGGTGCCGACCTCGCGCGCGACTCGGGTCACCTCGGAGGAGAAGGAAGAGAGCTGATCCACCATCGTGTTGACGGTGTTCTTGAGCTCCAGCATCTCACCGGCCACGTGAACCGTGACCTTCCGGGACAAGTCACCCTTGGCGACCGCCGTCGTCACGAGAGCGATGTCACGCACCTGTGCGGTCAGCCGGTACGCCATCGTGTTGACGGAATCCGTGAGATCCTTCCACGAACCGGACATACCGCGCACCCGGGCCTGCCCGCCCAACTTGCCCTCCGTGCCCACCTCGCTGGCCACGCGCGTGACCTCGTCGGTGAACGTGGACAGCTGGTCGACCAGGTTGTTGACCGTGCGCCCGACCTTCAGGAACTCCCCGCGCAGCGGATGCCCGTTGCCGTCCGCCGCCGGCGCCCGCAGCTCCATACGCGGCGACAGGTCACCGTCGGCCACCGCGGACAACACCCGTCCGACCTCGGAAACGGGCCGTACGAGGTCGTCGACCAGCGCGTTGGACGCATCGATCGCCGAGCCCCAGGAACCCTCGCAGACGCCCGTCTCCAGGCGTTCGGTGAGCTTCCCCTCGCGACCCACCATGCGCCGTACGCGCGACAACTCGCCCGTCAGATGCAGATTGCGGTCGGCCACCTCATTGAAAACCGCCGCGATCTCGGCCATCACGCCGTCGCCGGACACTGTCAGGCGCTTGCGGAAGTTCCCGTCCCTCATCGAGACAAGGGCCGCCATCAGCCTGTTCAGCGCCGCGGTGTCCACCGTGGTGGTTCCGTTGCGTGGTTTGCGCTGGTTACTCAGGGACTGTCCGCCTTTCGCGCGCGATTTAGTGCCCTGCGTCGCTGCGCCAGACTCCACTGTGTCCCTCCCGCAAGGGTCGACCATTACTGCTCGGCGTGCTCGGGTACTGCTCTGCGTGTTCGGACCGTCTCATGAAGCTTGCCCAGTGTTTCACCATGGCTGAACCAGGCCATAACAGTTCGGCAGCTTCGCACATCGTCCGCACACACCCTCCGGACGGAAACACGGGTGACCGGCATCCGCATGGACCGCGAAGGTAAGTAACCTTGCATGCGGCTGTCCAGCCACGCCGGTCCGTCCGGCCTGGGCGGTGGCACGAGCACGAGCGGGCAGGCATCGGAGGGGCGGCCGCATGACCACCGGACTGCATCCTGGGGGACAGCCTCAAGACCCCGGGCCGACGGGGAACCGTCTTCTGCCACGGCAGGAGCGAGTCGGCCACGAAGCCCTGCACGTCGAGAACCGGACAAGGAGTTCTGTGATCACCGCGCGCGCGGCTGCCAGTTTCGACCCGGTCGGGCGGTCCGTCGCGACCGCCCGCTCCTTCGTCCGTGACACCCTCCAGGGCTGGGGGTTCGCCGATATCGTCGACGACGCCGTGGTCCTCACCAGCGAACTCGTCACCAACGCCGTGGTGCACGCGGGCACATCCGCGGACGTCCTGTGCCTGCGCAGTGACGACGGCGTGCGCATCGAGGTCGCGGACCGCTATCCGGAGCGTGAGATCCCGCTCCAGGCGGCGGCGATCAACATGGGCAGTCCCGACCGTGAGGGTGGTCGCGGCCTGCAGCTCTGCGCGGCCCTGTCCGGCCGCTGGGGCGTCGAGTACACGCCCACCCACAAGCAGGTCTGGTTCCAACTCGACCTGCCCGAACGCTCGGTGGGCACCCGAACCGCCGGCCCCTCGCTGCCCGCCAACCTCCTGCCCCTCGCCGACGGCCGCGTACGCGTCGCCGTGGTCCAGATCGACCGAGCCGGCGCCATCTCCGCCTGGAGCGAGGACGCCGAAGATCTCTTCGGGTACCCGGCCGACCAGGTCATCGGCAAACCACTGACCGACCTCGCGGCCTGGCCGCACACCCCCGGCACCAGTACCGGCATCGCCGATGCCCTCCAACTCTCGCGCTGGGAGGGCAGTTACGGCATCCGCGGCGCCAACGGCCGCGTGACGCCCGTCTACGCCTCGCATCTGCGCGTCCGCGACACCGGCGGCGATCCTTCCACGGTCTGCCTTCTCGTACGAGATCACGAACGCGCCGTCCTTCAGACTCCCCTGCGCGTACCCGCCCCTGACACGGCGAACCACTCGGAAGGGGGCCAGCCCACCGACCCCTTCGAGGTCTTCATCGGCTCCCCGGCACCGGACGACCTCGACGGCCTTCTCCAGCGCACCGTTGAGCGCGCCCGCGACATGCTCGACGGCGACTCCGCCTTCCTGCTGCTGGCCACCGACGACGAGACCGAGCTGGAGGTGCGCGCCTCCACCGGACTCCCCTCCGCCCGCCAGCGCTTCGCACGCGTCCCCGTCGAGGCGGGCCCCGGCCGCTACGGCTCGGCACGGATGCCGGCCGTCCACGACGACCTCACGGCCGTCCCGGGCGCCGTACCGCTGCTGAGCGGCACGGGCATGCGATCGGTCGTCACGGTCCCGCTGAAGGTCGAGGGCCGCCTCACCGGCTCGCTCGGCGTCGCGGCCGAGGCACCCACGCGGTACTCCAACGAGGAAGCCCTGCGCCTGCAGTTCGCCGCCGACCGCATCGCGCTCGCCGTCGAATCGGCCCGCCTGGGCGAGCTGGAGCGCCTGCGCCGCGGCTCGTTGTCCTTCCTCGTCGAGGCCTCGGACCTCCTCGCGGGCACCCTGGACCGCGACCAGACACTGGCCCTGATGGCACAGATGACGGTCCCGACCCTGGCCACTTGGTGTGCCGTCTACACGATCGCCGACCAGGCCTCGGACCCGTATCTCTCGTACGTTCTGCATGAGGACGAGGAGCGCATCGACGGACTCAAGGCCCTGTTGTCGAAGATCGCCCCACCGGACCCCGTACCGACTCCGGGCGCCCGAGTCTGGTCGGCACCGGCGGAGGCCGCCCATCAGGCGGCCCTGAGGACCTCCATGCGCAACCTCGGCCTGGGCGAACCCGCGACGGTGAGTTCGGGCATCGGGACGACCCTGGAGACGGCCTCGGCGGTCGGCGGCGAGACGGTCGTACTCCCCCTGGTGGCCCGCAACCGCGTCATCGGCATGCTGACGCTCGGCAAGCCGTCGGACGAACACTTCCGTCAGGAGATCCTGGAACTCGCCGAGGACCTCTCCCGAAGGGCCGCCCTGGCCCTGGACAACGCCCGCCTGTACTCGGAGCGCATGGCCATCAGCCAGTCCCTCCAGCGCAGCCTCCTGCCCCCCGAACTCCCGGACATCGAGGGCGTGGAGGTCGAGGTCATCTATCGCGCGGCGGGCGAGGGCAACGAGGTCGGCGGCGACTTCTACGACCTCTTCCCGATCCGCGACGGCGCGTACGGCTTCGCCATCGGCGACGTGTGCGGTACGGGCCCGGAGGCGGCGGCGGTCACAGGACTGGCCCGCCACGCCCTCCGCCTCCTCGCCCGCGAGGGCTTCGGCGGTCCGGCCGTACTGGAGCGCCTCAACTCCGCGATCCTCGACGAGGGCGCCCGCAGCCGCTTTCTGACGCTGCTGTACGGCGAGTTGTGGCCCCAGGAGGACGGCAGCGCCGTGCTGAAGGTCGTGTGCGCCGGCCACCCGCTCCCGCTGCGCCTACGCCAGGACGGCACCGTCGAACCGGCCGCCGAACCACAGCCCCTCCTCGGCGTCATGGACGACCTCGAGTTGTACGAGCAGACGGTGACGCTCGATCCCGGAGACGTCCTCCTCTGCGTGACGGACGGCGTCACGGAACGCCGCGAGGGCACAAGAATGTTGGGCGACGACGGCCTCACGGACGTTCTCACCACCTGCACGGGTCTGACGGCCGGCGCGGTCGCCGCCCGCATCATGCGCGCGGTCGAGCGCTTCGCGTCCGATGCGCCGTCCGACGACATGGCCATCCTGGCCATGCGCGTTCCGGGCCTCCACAAGGACTGAGGCACCGAAGTTCCGGAGCACGAAAAAGGCCTCCGCCCATTGGGGCGGAGGCCTCTCCTGTCAGAGCCCCCAAACGGAATCGAACCGTTGACCTTCTCCTTACCATGGAGACGCTCTGCCGACTGAGCTATAGGGGCCTGTTGCGCCTTCGGGTTTCCCCGCCGCAACGACATAGATCATACCCCGAACGGCTGAGTGCTCCCAACCGCGTTCGTCTAGAAAGCGGGCTGCAGCAGCCCACCGAGGGCATTGCACGCGGACACGATCCGATGCATCTCACGCTTCGTCAAAGACGCGTCCACAGGCAGCGTCAGCGTCTCGTCGGCCGCTCGCTCGGTCTCCGGCAGACACACGTCCCGTCGGAATCCCGGCATCCGGTGCACCGGTGTCTTCACTGGCACGCGGCAGTCGACTCTTCTGGCCCGTACGGCCCGTGCGAAGGCGTCCCGGTCCGGCCGCCCGTTGCCCGGCACGCGCACGACGTACTGCTGGTACGTGTGCCCCTTGCCGCGCTCCGGCGTCCGCACCCCGCTCAAACGCCCGTCCAGATACGCCGCGTGCGCCCTGCGCTGCTCGATCTCGTCGTACGGTGCCTCGGACTCTGCCTGCTCCAGCACCAGCAGACCGTGCCGCTGCACCACGTCCCGCAGCCGCGGGACGTCAGCGGGCCTGCCGAAGCGGTGTACGGCGACGACGGCCACCGTCCGCGGGCCGACGACGGCGTCGACAGCTGCGGCGTCGAGGCAGTACGTCGTCGGATCTATGTCGGCGAACACCGGCATCGCACCGGTCCGGCTCACGGCCTCAGCGACCTCGACGTTCCCGAACGCCGGCACGATGACCTCGTCACCTACGCCGACGCCCGCTGCCCTGAGCATTCCCACAGTCCCCATGCCGCAGATGCTTCGCGCGCAACGTGAACTTCAAGTGACGCACAACAAAAAAGAGCTGGTCACCGAACCGAAATTCGGGGACCAGCTCTTTCAAAGATAGTTCGGCGGCGTCCTACTCTCCCACAGGGTCCCCCCTGCAGTACCATCGGCGCTGTAAGGCTTAGCTTCCGGGTTCGGAATGTAACCGGGCGTTTCCCTCACGCTATGACCACCGAA
>NZ_VBZC01000029.1:89749-127478 GCF_005786655.1 Streptomyces montanus | reverse complement strand
GCGCCGCCGCGCGGGCGTGCGGTGGCCGCCGCCGAGCCCGCCCCGTCGCCCCGGCCGCAGACGGCCGACGCACCGCCCCCCGAGACGACTGACGCACCGGCCCCCGTCCCTGCCGCGCCTTCGCCGTCGTTTTCCGCCCTGGCCGGCGACCAAGGCACCGGCGACAACGGCTCGGTGACGGCCAACGGTCTGCCCGTACGTCCCCCCGGCCGCACGATGGCGGCCGCCGACCGTGCCCGTACGCGGGCGAAGCGTCCCGCGGACGACAGGCCCACCCGTGACGCGGGGAAGAGCTTCGGCGCCTTCCACCGCGCGCGCCTGGCCGCGGCGGCCGGCGAACCGGCCCCGGCCGCCGAACCGGCCTCATCCTCCCCGCCGGCCATGCCCTCACCCGAACCAGCCCTGCCCTCCCCCGAGCCGACCCCGTCCTCCCCCGAGCCGCCCCTGTCCGCCTCCGAACCGGACCTGTACGCCCCCGAATCGGACCTGTACGCCCCCGAACCGGGCCCGTCGGCCGATCCGGCCGACCCGCGCCACGCCGACTGAGCCCGGCCGCCCCCTCTTCTCTCGGGACGCCCCGACCGGGCGCACCCGATCCCCCCACACCGGAGATTGGAGGAAAGGGCCGGTGGCCGAGCGTCCACGGATCACCAGCTCTTCACTCACCCATGCAGACCACTGACACCACACTGACCTGGCTCCTGGAAGGCCTGCTCGAGCGCGCCCCCGGCACCCGGCACGCCCTGGTCCTCTCCCGCGACGGGCTGAAACTGTGCTGGACCGAGCGGTTGGGAGTCGACCAGGCGGACCAGCTCGCGGCCATCGCCTCCGGGATGCAGGCCCTGGCGCAGGGCGCCTCGGTCGAATTCGGCGACGGCAGCGGGGGCGTGCGCCACTCGATGACGGAGTTCTACGGCGGACTGCTGTTCATCGTCGAGGCCGGTCAGGGGGCGCACCTCGCGGTGATCGCGGACGACGGCGCCGACCCGGGCGCTGTGGGGCACCACATGACCGACCTGGTGGAGCGGATCGGCCAGCACCTGCGTGCCGAGGCCCGAGCCCGGACAGAGGAGAGCTGATCCGATGAGCCGACGTCCGGTCGACACCGGGGACCCGGACCGGCTGTACACCATCACCGGCGGCCGCAGCGAGGCCACCGACGATCTCGACCTCGTCTCACTGATCGTCAGCGAGTGCGAGCCCGCTCGCGGCATGCAGTCCGAACACGTGCGGATCCTGGAGCTGTGCCGTCGCCCGGCCGCCGTGGTCGAGATCGCCGCCGAGCTGGGGCTTCCGGTGACCGTCGTCCGGATCCTCGTGGGGGACCTGCTGGCGATGGAGAAGGTCACCGCGCGCCATCCCCGGGCCGCGCCGGCAGTGGCCGAACTGCCCGAATCCTCTCTTCTGCTGGAGGTTCTCGATGGACTCCGTAACCTTTGAGCCTTCCGCCCGTACGCCGTTGAGCGCGGTCGCCGAGACCGGGCTCAAGATAGTTGTGGTGGGCGGGTTCGGCGTCGGCAAGACGACACTGGTCCGCTCGGTCAGCGAGATCCGGCCGCTGAACACCGAAGAGGTCATGACCGAGGCCGGCGTCGGCATCGACCGGACGGCGGGCCTGCCCGACAAGTCGACGACGACCGTCGCCTTCGACTTCGGCAGGATCAGCCTGACCGAGCGCACGGTCCTGTACCTGTTCGGCGCCCCGGGCCAGGAGCGCTTCTGGTTCCTGTGGGACAGGCTCTTCTCGGGCACCCTGGGCGCCGTCGTCCTGGTGGACACCCGGCGGATGAGCGACTGCTGGTACGCGATCGACCGCCTGGAGCACCACAACACGCCCTTCCTCGTCGCGGTCAACCGGTTCGAGGGCGACACCAACGCCTTCCCCCTGAGCGAGATCCGCCAGGCGCTCGCGCTGCCCGACCACGTGCCTCTGATCGACTGTGACGCGCGGGTCCGCGCATCCGGCAAGAACGTCCTGATCGCTCTTGCCGACCACCTCTACGAACTGGCCATGGCCCGGGAGACCCCATGAACGACGACGCGACCGGCCCCGACCGGCACCCCGCCGACCCGCCGCGTGCCGCCTCGGGCTGTCCCGCACATGCCGACGCGGTGCCGCTCAGTGGCCTGGAGTACCAGCAGAGTCCCGCCACGGTGTACCAGGAACTGCGCCGCGCCCATGGCCCCGTGGCGCCCGTGCTGCTGGACGGGGACGTGCCCGCCTGGCTGGTCCTGTCCTACCCGGAGGTCTCGTTCGTGACCTCCCACGACGATCTCTTCGCCCGCGACTCCCGGCGCTGGAACCAGTGGGAGAACATTCCCGCGGACTGGCCGCTGCTGCCCTTCGTCGGCTACCAGCCCTCGGTGCTGTTCACCGAGGGCGCCGAACACCAGCGGCGGGCCGGCGTCATCACCGAAGCCCTGGAGGGCGTCGACCAGTTCGAGCTGGGCGTCAATTGCCGGCGTATCGCCGACGAGCTGATCGACGCCTTCGCCGGCAGCGGCGAGGCCGAGCTGATGAGCGCGTACGCGCACCCTCTGGCCATGCGGGCCGCGGTGGAGATGTGCGGCATGGCGGCCCACAGCACGGACACCGACGACCTCGTCAGGGACCTGAGGATCTCTCTGGACACCGCCGAGGGCGAGGACCCGGTCGCCGCCTACGTCCGCGTACAGGAACGCATTCAGCGGCTGGTGAAGGACAAGCGCGAGGGGCCCGGCGCGGACGTGGTGTCCCGCATGCTGGCCCACCCCGAGGGCCTGAGCGACGACGCGATCGTGCAGGACCTGATCTCCGTGGTCGCGGCGGCCCAGCAGCCCACCGCCAACTGGATCTGCAACACGTTGCGGCTGCTGCTCACCGACGACCGCTTCGCGCTCAACGTCTCGGGCGGCCGGGTCAGCGTGGGCGAGGCCCTCACCGAGGTGCTGTGGCTGGACACGCCCACCCAGAACTTCATCGGCCGCTGGGCGGTGCGCGACACCCTCCTCGGCGGCCGCCGGATCAAGGCGGGCGACTGCCTCGTCCTCGGGCTCGCGGCGGCCAACACCGACCCGCAGATCTGGCCCGATGGTCATGTCGGCGCCGAGGGGAACGGCGCCCACCTGTCCTTCTCCAACGGCGAGCACCGCTGCCCCTATCCCGCTCCGCTGCTCGCCGACGTCATCGCGCGTACGGCCGTCGAGACGCTCATGGAGCGGCTGCCCGACGTCGTCCTGTCGGTCGAGCCGGAGGATCTCGTGTGGCGGCCGTCCATCTGGATGCGCGGGCTGACCTCACTGCCGGTGGAGTTCACGCCCACACTGCGCTGAGGCCGCCCGCTCTCAGTGCGTGGCCGGTGTGAAGCGCACCGGCAGCGTCTGCGGTCCGCGCGTGAACACGCCCTGCTCGGTTGGCCGAAACCCATCGGCGAACTCCATGTCGGGCATGGCGTCGAGGAGTTGGCCCACCCCGATCTCGACCTCGGCACGGGCCAGCAGGGCGCCCACGCAGAAGTGGCGGCCCAGGGCGAACGCGAGATGGTCGGCCGCGGCGGAGAAGGCCGTCGTGGCCGTCAGATCGTCGCGGAAGATGTCGAAGCGGTCGGGCTCCCGGTAGCGTTCGGGGTCGCGGTTCGCGGCTCCGATCAGGCAGGTCACCGTGGCGCCCGGCGGAACGGTGCCGCCGCTCAGGCCGACCTCCCCGGCCGTCTGCCGCATGATCATGTGGACCGGCGGGGTGTACCGCAGGGTCTCCACGAAGGCTCGCTCGATCAAGTCGCGGTCCTCGCGCACGGCTTGGAGCTGTTCAGGATGGGCCAGCAGGTTGGCGAAGATGCTGGCCAGCGCCTTGTCCGTGGTCTCCCCGCCCGCCGCGAGCAGCAGGCTGCAGAACGCCTTGATGTCCTCGTCGCTCATGCGCACGCCTTCGACCTCGGCGGCGCACAGGGTGGACAGCAGGTCGTCACCGAGGTGGTCACGGCGGTGCTGGATGATCGGGATCATGTACTCGGCGAACTCGACGCGGGTACGTTCACCGGCCGCGGCGACCTCCGGATCGCCCGCGAGATTGCCGAGGAAGGCGATCACCGAGGTGTACCAGCGGTGGAAGCGGCCGTGGTCGGCCTTGTCCAGGCCGAGCATGTCGGCGATGACGTTGACGGGAAAGCGGGTGGCGAAGTCGGTGACGAGGTCGGCGCTGCCCTGGTGACGGAAGCCGTCGATGAGGGAGCGGGCGTTGTCCTCGATGACGGGCAGGAACTTCTCCTGGAGGTCCCGGCCGCGGAAGGCCGGGGCCACCAGGGCCCGCCGCACCGCGTGCTCGCGCCCGCTGAGTGTCAGGATCGTCCTGCCGTGCACCGGCTCGATCTGCCACACGTAGTTGTCGGTGGTGAACTGTCCTTCGCGGTCCTTGAAGACCCGTTCGACGTCTTCGTAGCGGGACACGATGTAGCTCTGGGTGGCCTCGTGCCACATCAGCGGCGCGCTCTCGCGCATGATCCGGTAGGCGGGGTAGGGATCCTCGGCGAATTCGGTCGACAGGATGTCGGGCAGGTCCGGTGCGGTGGTCACGAGCGGGACTCCTTGAGTCGTCAACCGGCAGACCGTTCCAGGCTATTGATCATGCAGGGCCGCGGCACAGCCGATTACCGGCCCCTGGGTCAGGCGCGCAGGGACCCCCTGGGGCAGGCCCGCAAGAACCCCTGCGTCAGGCCCGCAGGTAGGCGAGGACCGCCAGCACCCGGCGATGGGTCTCGTCCGCCGGAGGCAGGTCCAGCTTGGTGAGGATGTTGCCGATGTGCTTGCCCACGGCCGCCTCGGACACCACCAGTTCGCGGGCGATCGCACCGTTCGACTTGCCCTCGGCGATCAGGGCCAGGACCTCACGCTCGCGCGGGGTGAGCCGCTCCAGCGGATCGCGGCAGCGGCGCAGCAGTTGGCGTACGACTTCGGGGTCGACGACGGTGCCGCCGTCCTCGACCTCGAGGACGGCGTGCGCTCGTCAAGTCCGAGGCCCCCGCCGCACTCGCCCTGCGCCGCCGGGCGGTGGAGCTCGCGGGCGTACGGGAGTGGGCCTTGACGCGGCGCCGGACGCCCCCCAGGACCGGCCCCCCCCCCGGTTTCGCGGCGAAGTGTGGGGGACATCTCTCCGGGCGGACGAAGTCCCAGCTCAGGGCCGCTGGCAGGCGTCCTCCGGCCACCCCGGGGACACCCTCGTTCGGCCGATCGGACGGGCCGAAAGCCGCCCGCGTACTAAAGTAACTGGGCTTGTTTGGAGCTGGAACGGAACAACCCCAGGCAGACCTGCGGGACCACCAGCGGCCCGGAGGCTCCGGGTTCGAGACGCGAGGATCCGATGGCCGCCGTACACGAGAGCCCGGCACTCCACGAGAAGCTCCCCCTGCTCGACGCCGAGTTGAGCGAACTGGGCGGGCTGAGCGAGTTGAGCGGGCTGAGCGAAAGGTTCGGCGACGCGGCGCGGTTCACCGGCGGGCCCGCGTCCTCGCCGCGCACCCTCGTCGACGTCTTCGAGGCGTCCGTCCGGTCGTACCCCGGCGAGCTCGCCCTGGACGACGGCCACCGCCCTCTCACCTACCGCGCGCTGGCCGCCGAGGTCGAGGCCCTCCGGCGCAGGCTCGCGGCGGCCGGCGTGGGGCTCGGCGACCGGGTCGGCGTCCGTGTCCCGTCCGGCACCAATGACCTGTACGTGGCGATCCTCGCGGTCCTGGCCGCCGGCGCCGCCTATGTGCCGGTGGACGCGGAGGACCCCGACGAGCGCGCCGAGCTGGTCTTCGGTGAGGCCGCGGTGCGGGCGATCATCGGGGCCGGGCACGAGCTGACCGTCCACGGCGCCTCGGAGGTGCCCGCCGGGCGGCCCGGTACCGGGCACGACGCGTGGATCATCTTCACCTCCGGCTCCACCGGGAAGCCCAAGGGCGTGGCCGTGAGTCACCGCAGCGCCGCGGCCTTCGTGGACGCCGAGGCGGAGCTGTTCCTCACCGAGGACCCGATCGGTCCCGGCGACCGGGTCATGGCCGGGCTGTCCGTCGCCTTCGACGCCTCCTGCGAGGAGATGTGGCTGGCCTGGCGGTACGGCGCCTGTCTGGTGCCGGTGCCCCGCTCCCAGGTGCGCAGCGGTGCCGATCTCGGACCGTGGCTGGTGGAGCAGGAGATCACCGTGGTGTCCACGGTGCCGACACTGGCCGCCCTGTGGGAGCCGGACGCGCTCAACGACGTCCGGCTGCTGATCTTCGGCGGCGAGGCCTGCCCGCCCGAGCTGGCGCAGCGCCTGGTCACCGAGGGGCGCGAGGTGTGGAACACCTACGGCCCCACCGAGGCCACCGTGGTCGCGTGCGCCGCGCTGATGACCGGCGAGGAGCCGATCCGGATCGGGCTGCCGCTGAGCGGCTGGGAGCTGGCCGTCGTCGACGAGGCCGGGGAGCCGGTGCCGATGGGCGGCAGCGGGCAGCTGGTGATCGGCGGAGTGGGGCTCGCCCGCTACCTCGATCCCGAGAAGGACGCGGAGAAGTACGCCCCGCTGGAATCGCTCGGCTGGGAGCGCGCGTACCGCAGCGGTGACCTCGTCAGGGCCGAGCCGGAGGGACTGATCTTCCTCGGGCGGGCCGACGAGCAGATCAAACTCGGCGGCCGACGGATCGAACTCGGCGAGGTGGACGCCGCGTTGCAGGCCCTGCCCGGGGTGGCGGGCGCCGCGGCCGCCGTGCGGACCGCGCGCAGCGGCAACCAACTGCTCGTCGGCTATGTGGTGACGCAGGACGGCTGGGATCCCACCACGGCCGTCGAGAAACTCCGCGCCGAACTGCCCGCGGCCCTGGTGCCGCTGCTCGCGCCCGTCGACGACCTCCCCACCCGCACCTCCGGCAAGGTCGACCGGAACGCGCTGCCGTGGCCGCTCGCGGACCTGGAGACCGGTGGTCCCGCCGAGGAGCTGTACGGCACCGAGGCCTGGCTCGCCGAGCAGTGGAGCGAGGTCCTGGGCATCCCCGTGAGCGGCGCGAGGGACGACTTCTTCGCCATCGGCGGCGGCAGCCTCGCGGCCGCCCAGCTCACCACGCGGCTGCGCACCCGCTATCCGAGCGCCGCCGTGCTCGACATCTATCAGCAGCCGACGCTGCGCAAGCTGGCCCGGCGGCTGGAGAAGTCGGCCCAGGACGACGGGGCGACCCGCAGTGTGACTCCGGTCCCCCTGCGCGCCAAGGTGGTCCAACTGCTCCTGCTGGTCCCGCTGTTCATGCTGCTCGGGCTGCGCTGGACGGTGGCGTTGTGCGCGGTCGGCAACGTGCTGCACTGGTTCGGCCCGTATCCGTGGGCGCCCAGCGCCTCCTGGTGGCTGGTGGCCGCCGGGGCCGCTCTGCTCTTCAGCCCGCCGGGGCGGCTCGCGATCGCCGCGGGCGGTGCGCGACTGCTGCTGCGCGGGGTGAAGGCGGGCCGGTATCCCCGGGGCGGGAGCGTGCATCTGCGGCTGTGGGCGGCCGAGCGCCTCGCCGAGTACAGCGGCGCGACCTCGCTGACCGGCGCCTGGCTGGAGCGGTACGCGCGTGCGCTCGGCGCGAGCGTCGGCCCCGACGTCGATCTGCACTCGCTGCCGCCGGTGACCGGCATGCTCAAGCTCGGCCGCGGCTGTGCCGTCGAGTCCGAGGTGGACCTGTCCGGGCACTGGCTGGACGGCGACCGGCTGGAGATCGGCCCGGTCAGGGTGGGCGGCGGCGCGGTGGTCGGCACCCGCAGCATGCTCTTCCCGGGCGCCCGCGTCGGCAAGCGGGCCGAGGTGGCCCCCGGCTCCGCCGTGTCCGGGCGCATCCCCACCGGGCAGCGCTGGGCGGGTGCTCCCGCGGTCAAGCTCGGCAAGGCGAAGCGGGACTGGCCCAAGGAGCGCCCGCAGCGCGGGACGTACTGGCGCGTGATGTACGGGGTGACCGGATTCGCCCTGACGGCGCTGCCGCTGCTCGCGGGTGTCGCCGCCCTCCTTGTGGCGAGCGTCTTCGTCACTCCGGACGACGGGCTCGGCGGGGCGCTGCGGGGTGCCGTGCTCGCGCTGGTGCCGGCGACGCTCGCCTTCGGCTTCGCGTACGCGCTGCTCCTGCTGGTCTCCGTACGTCTGCTCAGTCTGCGGCTGCGTCCGGGCACGCATCCCACCCACAGCCGGACCGGCTGGCAGGCCTGGACGGTCACCCAGCTGATGGACCGCTCGCGGGAGACGCTGTTCCCGCTGTACGCCGGGCTGGTCACGCCGGTGTGGCTGCGGCTGCTCGGGATGAGGATCGGGCGGGGTGCCGAGGTGTCCACCGTCCTCGCGCTGCCGAGCCTGACCACGGTCGGCGAGGGCGCGTTCCTCGCGGACGACACGCTGACCGCTCCGTACGAGCTCGGCGGCGGCTGGCTGCGGATCGGGCGGGCGGAGATCGGGCGCCGGGCCTTCCTCGGCAACTCCGGTATGACCGCTCCGGGCCGCTCCGTGCCGGACGGCGGGCTGGTCGGGGTGCTGTCCGCGACGCCGAAGAAGGCCAAGAAGGGCAGCTCGTATCTGGGTCTGCCACCGGTGAAGCTGCCGCGTGCGAGCGAGGGCGGCGATCAGAGCCGTACGTACGATCCGCCCGCGCGGCTGCTGTGGGCGCGCGGGCTGGTGGAGCTGTGCCGGATCGTGCCGGTGTTCTGCTCGGCCGCCATCGCCGTGCTGACCGTGGCGGCGCTGAGCGCGCTGGGGGCCTGGGCCTGGGCGCTCTCCGGTGTGGTGCTGCTGGCCGCCGGTGCGGCTGCCGCGATGCTGTCGATCGCGGCGAAGTGGCTGCTCGTGGGCCGGCACCGGACCGGTGAGCATCCGCTGTGGAGCGGTTTCGTGTGGCGCAACGAGCTGGCCGACACCTTCGTCGAGGTGGTGGCCGTGCCGTGGCTGGCCGGTTCCGTGCCGGGTACGCCGCTGATGAATGTGTGGCTGCGCGGCCTCGGCGCCCGGATCGGCAAGGGTGTCTGGGTGGAGAGCTACTGGCTGCCCGAGACGGACCTGGTGACGCTGGAGGACGCCGCCACCGTCAACCGGGGTTGCGTCCTGCAGACCCACCTCTTCCACGACCGGATCTTGCGAACGGATACTGTGGTCCTCCGTGAGGGCGCCACCCTGGGCCCGGGCGGAATCGTCCTGCCCGGCAGCACCGTCGGGGCACGCAGCACGCTGGGGCCCGCGTCTCTGGTCATGGCGGCGGAGTCCGTTCCCGACGACACCCGTTGGCTGGGCAACCCGATCGAGGCATGGCGTTCCTAGGCGCGGCCCGTACGGTGCCGCCCGCCCCGGAGGCACATCGTGCAGCAGTCGGTGCACCGGCACGTCGTACGACCACAGCGCAGGGAGCAGAGACAGTAGTGGCTGAGCGGACAGCGGGAGCGGGAGCGGACCCGTACTTTCCGGCGAACGGCGATCCCCGCTACCGGGTGCACCGGTACGAACTCGCCCTGGACTACCGCCCGGGACCCAACCGGCTGTCCGGCACCGCCCGGCTGGGCGCCATCGCGGGCCGGGCGCCGCTCGCCGAGTTCCTGCTGAACCTGGCCGACTTCAAGGTGGGCCGGGTCCGGGTCGACGGCCGGGCGCCGCACTACACGCACCGGGGCGGCAGGCTCCGGGTCCGCCCCGCGAAGCCGATCCGCGCCGGGGCCGCCTTCACCGTCGAGGTGCAGTGGTCGGGCAACCCCAAGCCGGTGCGCAGCCCCTGGGGCGGGCTCGGCTGGGAGGAGTTGGAGGACGGGGCACTGGTGGCCAGCCAGCCGGTGGGCGCCCCGTCCTGGTACCCGTGCAACGACCGCCCCGCCGACAAGGCCTCGTACCAGCTCTCGATCACCACGCCGTCCGCGTACTCGGTCGTGGCGGGCGGCCGGCTGCTCACGCGCACGACGAAGGCGAGCACCACGACGTGGGTGTACGAGCAGTCCGCGCCGACGTCGAGCTATCTCGTCGGGCTGTCCATCGGCAAGTACCAGACGGTGCTGCTCGGCGACCCGGGGCTGGGCGGCGTACCGCAGGCCGGACACATCCCGGCGCGGCTGCTCACCGAGTTCTCCCGGGACTTCGCGCGGCAGCCCGCGATGATGGAGCTGTTCGAGGAACTGTTCGGCCCGTATCCGTTCGGCGAGTACGCGGTGGTCGTCACCGAGGAGGAGCTGGACGTCCCGGTGGAGGCGCAGGGGCTGTCCCTGTTCGGCGCCAACCACGTGGACGGGGCACGGGGTTCGGAGCGGCTGGTGGCGCACGAGCTGGCGCACCAGTGGTTCGGCAACAGTGTGAGCATCGCCGACTGGCGGCACATCTGGCTGAACGAGGGATTCGCGAAGTACGCGGAGTGGCTGTGGTCGGAGCGTTCGGGCGGCCGTACGGCGCAGGCGCTCGCGGGCGTCGCCCACCGGAAGCTGTCCGCTCTGCCGCAGGACCTCCGGCTGGCGGACCCCGGCCGCAAGCTGATGTTCGACGACCGCCTCTACGAACGCGGCGGACTCACCCTGCACGCGGTCCGCTGCGCGCTGGGCGACGACGCCTTCTTCCGGATGCTGCGCTCCTGGGCGGCCCTGCACCGCGGCGGCACGGTCACCACGTCGGCCTTCACGACCCATGTCGCCCGCTACACGGCTGCCGCCGAGCCGCTGGACGACCTGTTCGCGTCCTGGCTGCATGAGACGGCGCTTCCGCCGCTGCCCTCCCTGGGCGCGGCGATCCCGGCCCGGCCGCCGTACCCGCCCTCCAACTCCGGCTCGGCGTAGAGCGTCGGGCGGCGGCGGCCGAGTAGTCTCCGTCAGCGTCCTGACCTGGGCACCTTCAGTCTGTCCCAGCTGACCTTGCCCGGGATGCCGTCCGCGTCCTTGCCCTTGAAGCCCTGCCTCTGCTGCCAGAGGGCGTAGGACTTGCGGTCGGCGTCCGTCCACTCGGGGCTGGGGCCCTCCTCGTAGCGGCCGCAGCCCTCGGCGACCAGGCGGCGGCCCATCGCCGTGATGATCGGGGACTTCTGGCCGGCGTGGAAGAAGCCGCTGCCCGGGAACGGCTCGTACGACGGCTTGGGGTCGGGCTTCGGCTCGGGGGCGGGGTCGTTGCCGCCGCCCTTGCCGCCGAGCCGCTCCCGGATGCGCCGCCGCATGCCGTCCATCGTGAAGCCGCGCGGGTCCTGTTTGCCCGGCTGCCACTCCTTGTGGCCGATGACGGAGCGCTCGCTCCAGCCGTGGGCGCGGCAGATCGCGGCGGCGACCTTTTCGATGGCCTCCTTCTGCGCCTCGGGCCAGGGGTCCTTGCCGTTGCCGAGGTTGATGCACTCGAAGCCGTAGAAGTGACGGTTGCCGTCGGTGTCGGCCTCGTTGTCCGGCGGGAGCTTCGTCTCGTTGATCACGGCGCGCAGCACGTCGCCGTCACCGAGGCCGGCGTGGTTGGCGCGGCCGTTGCCCACCAGGTGGACTTCGCCCTTCTTGTCGATGACGCCGTGGCACAGGGGCCCGGGCAGGCTCGAGTGGCCGTCATAGCAGAGGTCCACGGAGGCGCTGGTGCCGGAGGTGACGGTGTGGTGGATCATCACACCGTTCATCGGGCCCCAGGGGCCCTTCGAGTTGCGGTTGTGGCGGCGCCAGTTGCGTACCTCGTGGACCGTCAGACCCTCCGCCCGCAGGATCTGCACCATCTTGGACGCGGTCAGTGGGGTAGCCATCAGTTGTCTCCTTCCAGGGCGGCCTCCGCCTCGGCGGTGGTCTGCGACCTGCTCCCAGGGGAGGAGCTCTCGGCCGCGATCTCCTCCTCACGCGCCCGTGCCTCCGCCGCGAGCGTCGCCTCGTCGGCCGCCGGGATGCTGCTCGCCAGCGGGCCGAAGGCGAGGCGCAGGTCCACGGCGCCGGACTCGCCCTTGACCAGGGCCAGCGGGGCGAAGTGACGGGCGATGCCGGCCGGTGCCTGGAGCAGGGGCTTGCGCGCCGCGTCCACCGGCCATTCGACGCTGCCGGTCGCGGTGCGGGCGGGGACGATCCAGTGGTCGCCGGTGCGGTACGTGCCGCCCTTGGCGAAGTAGACCTCGACACCGTCCTCCAGGGGCAGCCACTCCCCCTCCTCCACCGGGACCGCCCCGTCCCGCGGGGCGGAGGCGCGGCCGCGGCGCTTCGGCCCCTCGTGGTGGTCCCAGCGCCGCAGGAACGGGTGCAGGTGGGGCAGACGTCCGACGCCCTGTTCCGGCTCGGCGGACAGGCGTACGCGGCGGCCGGGCAGGTCCAGTTCCTCGACCCTCAGCAGCGGCAGGGGTTCGAGACGGGAGGCGTAGGCCGTGTCGGTGAACTCCACGCGGTCCCCGACGTTCAGGTCCAGCTTGTCGTCGTGGCCGAGGGACGCCAACTGCACCCAGGTGCCGTCGAGTTCGTCGACCGGGAAGACCACGGAGCCGTTCTCGCGGGACCACTTGAACGTGGCGTCCTTCGCCTCGCCGCCCTCGTGGACCTCCACCCGGTACAGCTGGTTCTCCGGGCCCCGGTAGCGGGCGTCGGGCTTGACCAGGCACGGGTCCTCGTCCGCGTGGTCCGGCCGCTCGCTGCGCGCGGCGAGCCGCGCCGAGGAGGCGGACTGGCGCGTCGCCCATTTGTCGAAGGCGGCGCGGACCACCTCCTTCGACAGGTCGGCATCCTCGATCTCCAACTCGTCGAGGGAGAGCGGCAGTACCTGCCAGACGACCTTGGCGCGTGCGGCGGTGTCCGGCATCGCCGCGCCGAGCGCGACCTCGCGCAGCGCCGGGTCCTCGGCCGCGGTGACCGAGCGCTCCCAGACCAGCAGGTAGACGAGGAAGGGGTTCGCCGCGGGCGAGGGCAGCCGGTCGCCGGGCTTCTCCGGGTCGCGGTAGCCGTCGGGCTGGTCCCAGTAGGTCCAGTGGGCGGGCGGCTGCGCGGTGTCCTGTTCCGCGGAGTCCTCGGTGTCCTCGTCCGGTACGGGTGTGCCGGGCGCCGGGCGGAACGCGTCGCACAGGATGCCGTCGACGTAGTAGCGCCCGCCGTGGATGTGAAGGGTGTCGATGTCGTGCTTGCCGCCGACGTACTCGATCCGGAAGCCGGCGGCGTTGCGCGGCCCGCCGTGCTGCCCGATCAGGTCGGCGGTGAGGGCGCGGGCCTGGTGCAGCTGGATGGCGGTCTGCTCGTTGGCGTCGGCGTCGATCTGGACGCGGCCCTGCTGGGCTATGACCGCGGAGTAGTGCCGCTCCGGGCGGAAGGTGGAGCGGGAGAGATCTGCGTGCATGAAGGGGGTCCCCCTGGTTCGGAGAAGTGCAGGTTCACAAAGTCGTTGTCGGCGCCCGTCACACAGGCCAGTACGAGGCTCAGGTCACGAGGACTCAGCTCATGAGGGCTCAGGTCACGAGGATTCAGGTCACGAAGGCTCAGGTCACGAAGAAGATCCCCGCATCCGTGCCCGCGGGCGTGTACTCGGCCAGCCGCGCCCGCAGACTGTCCTCGCGCTGCGGCCGGTAGAGGTCGTGGAAGGCGCCCGGCTCGGCCCCGTCCTCCGCGCCGCGCCGGATCTCCTCGGCGCAGCGGTCCGCCAACTGCCCGTACCAGGGCGTCCCGTAGCGCTCGGACGTGAACAGCGGACGTACCCGGGAGGCCTGCGCGGGGCCGGCCAGATCCGGCTGGCAGCGGTACCGGCGCGGCGTACGGGACCCGGCGGGGACGTAACTGAAACGCAGGCAGCCGATGCCGCGCCGGGCCACGTGCAGCTTGCCGGTGAAGACCGAGTTCTCGGCGATCCGCACCGCGTGCGTGTGCACCTCGCCGATCACGGTCGTGCGGTGCAGGTGCAGGACGGCGTGCGCGTGCCGGCAGTCGGGCGCGGAGAGGGCCTCGCGGTCACTGCCGGTGGCGTCCAGGACGCTGTCGCGCAGGTGGATGTCCAGGGGCTCCTCGGAGACCTCGTCGCCGATGACCTCGATCGTGCCGAGGATGCTGTGCTCGATCTGGAGGCACGCGGTGGTGCGCTCCAGGACGATACTCGGCTCCTCCGGCGAGTGCGGGTCGCACTCGGGCTCCAGGGACCAGCCGGGCACGAGCGTGGAGTGGCGCACCACGACGGCACCCATCGGGCCGGTGACATTGATGCCGCGCCCGGCGACCAGCAGTCCGTCGAGGACGATGCGCGGCCGGTCGCCGGGGGCGCGGTCCTCCGTCACGGCACGGACGTTGAGGGCGTCGGGGCGGTTGCTGTACCAGTCGAGCAACCGGATCACCGGCCGGGCCCCCTCGGCCGCGCGCAGTTCGAGACGGTCGCCCGGGTCGAGGTCGAAGTCCAGCTGCTCCTGGTAGGCACCGCTGTGGGTGATCTCGATGATGCCCTCGGGCCCGCAGCGGCCGGCCCGGCGGTCGTGCTGCCAGGCCCGGAAGGCGTCCATGATCTGCCGGTACGTCTCGCCGGGGCCGACCGGGTAGACGGCGGCGTCCGGCCGCGGCTCGCGGTCCCGTTCGTACTCGCCGCCGCCCATGTCCGCGCCGAACGCGTAGTGGTAGTCGACCCACACGCCCTGGCGGGGCGCGGACCGCGAACCGAACGCGATCCGCCCGAGCTCCGGATCGACCGCGACCTGCCCGCGCCTGGGCCGGTAGCGCCAGTCCGAGAGGTCGGCGACGACGATGTCGGAGAGCGGTACGGGGCGGTCCTCGCCGTCGCGCCGGATCACGAAGCTCTTGCCGGGGCCGTAGTAGTCGGCGAGGCGGTCATGAAGCCGGCGGCGCCCTATGAACGCGGGGACGTTGTCGACCGTGGCGATGTGCGTGGCCGACGGCTCCGGGACCGGCTTGGTGACCAGCGGGGTGTCGTTGCCGAGGATCGAGAAGGTGTAGAGGTTGCGGGCACGGTCGATGCAGTACGCCGGTGCGGACGTCAGCGAGTACGCCTTCAGCCGCCATACGAAGAGACCGACACCGGCGGGGGTCAAGCCCCCTTGCCGGTAGCGGGAGTCGGCCCTGCGCACGTCGGCCGTGCGGGCCAGAGCCCCGAAGGGTCCGCCCGCCAGGTCGAGCGCGGAACCGTCCCGGAGGTCGGCGAGACGGCCGCGTCCCGCCCGGTGAGCGCCCCCGTCGCCGTACAGCTTCACCGGCTGCTGGTGTGCGACGTGGCGGGACAGTTCGACGGCCCGTGCGGGCCAGTCGGCCACCTGCTCGGAGAGTTCTTCGAGGAGGTGGAGTGTGCCCTTGCGGCGGCGGTTGGCGACGGTGGCGGCGACGTCGCGGCGTGGTGCGACGGCTTCCGCGAGCTCGGCCGAACTCCCGTCGCGCAGACCGGTGGTGAGGACGCGTTCGTAGCCCGGCAGCGTGCGGTAGCCCACGAGGTCGCCGAGGTACGGCAGCACCCAGGGGGCCGCCGTCTCGACGAACAGGTCCTCATAGCCCTGCTCGACCCCACTGCGTACGCGGTCGACCTGCTCTGCCATGACCGCGAGCAGGGCGCGCAGCGCCTCCCCCTCCTGCGCGTCGCGCAGCCGGTGCCACTGCGGGAGCAGCTCGGCGAGTCCGTCCGGTTCCCTGGACATCACACGCCCTCCTTCTTCAAATGGACGTCCGCCGACATCGCGGTCATCACTTGACCTCCGTCAGAATCAGGGTGTCCGCGGCCTTCGGCGACAGCAGCGCGAGCTGCGCCGGGCGGATACCGCGGAACACGAACACCGACCGGCCGCTCTCCAGGCGCCGGGTGTCGGTGATGTCGGGGTTCAGCCGCAGCAGTTCGGCGAGCGGCATGCCGTACCTGGCGCAGATCTCCGACAGCGTTTCGCCGTCCTTCGCGCGGACGGTGTGGATCTTCTCGTCGTACGTCGCCGGGCGCGCCGGGACCGATGCCTTCGGTTCGCCGGGGTTGGCGAGCAGTTTCGTGAGTTCCGCGGCGGTCGCGGAGGCGGGTATGCCGGTGAAGACGTCGACGTCCAGGTAGTCGACGCCGGGCACCTGGTGCGCCGTGGCAAGGATCTCGGAGAGGCGGGCCGGCTGTCCCAACTCGCGGCCCTCGAAGCCGAGTCGGCGCAGCAGGGCCTGGCGCAGCCGGGGTTCGACGACCTCCCAGGTGTGGTCGGGCGCCACCTTCACCTTCGCGGCCACCAGCAGCGCGACGAGTTCGCGTGCGTCCACGCGGACCGGGAGGCTCGGGTCGCCGTACTCGGTGAGCGCGCCGCGCAGGGAGCGCAGCAGGGCCGAGTTCTCGCCGTCCTCCCCGATCGGCACGTCGTCCGTGCCCGCGACCGTCACATGCAGCACGCGGCGCCGGCCGTCGAAGAGTTCGCGCGCGGCGGCCCGGCCGATGCCGGCGCGGGAGCGGGCGAAGTCCTCGTAGTCGGCCTCCGACACGAGGCGGTCCAGGGCGGAGACGGCCAGCGGGACCGTACGCCGCGTCAGCGCGGGTCCGTCGGCGTCGGCGCCGCCCGTGGCAGGGCGCGGGTTGGTGACCGCGGAGACGCCGAGGGGCCGGGTGATGGCCTGGGTGATGCGCCCCGCGGCGACGTTGGCCGCCTTGCCGGTGCCGAAGCGGTAGCGGGCGCGTACGTTCTCGTGTCCGCTGGACAGGCGCGCGCCGTGGATGCCGTCGCCGAAGGTCACGGTGGTGCGGCCGTCGGCGGTGCTGCCGGTGATGTAGACGCGCTCGCGCGGGCCGCGCCCGGCGAGGCTGTCGACCTCGTGCCAGAGCACTCCGTCGACCCTGACCTCCAGAGCGGGCGTGGCGCCGAGGGGGTTGTCGTCGGCGAGCCAGGTGAGCGGCGACTGCCAGAGCGCGAACGTCTGGTTCGTACGGTCGGAATCGCCGCTGCCGATCGGCTCGTCCCGGCCCTCGCCGTGCGTCGCCTCCACCACGTTGCCGAGGATCTTCACGGTGGCACGGCGGTAGCGGTACGCGAGGTCCGTGGTCAGCGTCAGCTTCGTGTGGACGTGGTCGCCGGGCAGTTGGGGGTCGACCACGGGCTCGGCGGCGGCGATGGTGACGACTTCCGTGGCCTCGACGCCCGCCGTGCCGGGGATGTCGCTGCGCTCGCCGCCGACGATCAGCGTACGGCCGGGCTGCAAGCCGTCGTACAGCTCGGCGAGTTCGATCTCGTTGCCGTGCACGTCGTCGCCGAGCGGCTCGTCCGCGAGGCGTAGTGGCCCGCCCGCGGCGTGCACGGTGGTGTCGCGGATGTGCGAGAGCAGGACGTCGAACTCGTCCAGCCACGGGTCGGCCAGGACGAGTTCGGTGCCGCGGCCGGTGATTCCGTAGTTGGTGTACGCGGCCGTGCGCGCGGCCACCACCTTCGTGGTGACGAACGCGAGCTTCGCGTCGCCCGGGATGCCGTCCTCGGTTCCCTTGGTGGGCCGCTGGATCGCGACCCAGCTGCCGACCGTGATGCCGTCGTGCACGGTGTCCAGCTGCAGCACGCGGCGGTTGGCGGGTTCCGGCTTCGAGGCGAGGACGATCTCCACGTTGGGCGGTGCCCCGCTGCCCACGGTGTGCTTGAGGCTCACCTCGTACTCGCCGTGCGTGAACCGCTCCGGGACGCCCGGCCGGAGGGTGACCTGCTGGGAGTCGCCGTTGTGCACGCCGACGTGGATCAGGCCGTCGTCGTCCGGACGCGACACGAAGAAGGTGCGTTCGGGCAGGCCCGAGTGGAGGCGGGCCGTGACGCCGGGCTCCTGGGAGTCGGTGGGGCGGCGGTTGAGCCAGCTCAGTTCGCGGTCCTGACCGGATCGGGTGGACAGGTCCACCTTCCCGGGACCGAGGTCCAAGTTGACCGGCTGCTGGACCGGCAGGTTCTCGCCGCGCTGGACGGTCCTGCTGCCCTCGACATACTGGAACTCTGCCCGCACCGGAACCTTGCCCGCCGTGTCGTACACGATGCGTATGCTGACCAGGGCAGCGCCGGTGAGGGGCCAGTCCGCGGTGCGGATGACGCGGCCCTTGTCGTCCTGGACCGGCTTGAGCGGGGCCGTGCTGCCGAAGGGGGCCGCGGTCACGCGCATCGCGAGGAGTTCCCGCAACAGCTGCGGGGTGCCGGGGGCGGCGGCCGTCCGCCAGGCCGGGTAGAGGCCGCTCAGGCCGGGGCTCAGGGTCGAGAGCAGCTGGGCCGCGTCCGCGCCGGGCTGCCTGGACTGTGCGCCCGCGGGTGGCGCGGGGGCCCTGCCGCGGAGTGCGGGCAGGACGGAGGTCAGGGCCTGGAGGGCGGCTTCGCGTTGGTCGAGGGTGCTCTTCCTGGTTGCCGGGCTCGGGTCGTCTGCCCGTTCGTCCGCCCGTTCGTCCGCCGGCTCGTCCGCCGGCTCGTCCGCCGGCTCGTCCGTCGGCGGCAGGGGCTGCGAGGGCGCCGACTCCAGTGCGCGCCCGGCCAGTCCGGCCAGTACGGCCTCCAGCTGCTCGAACCACGCGGCCACGTCCTCGTACGGAGTCGCGAGGACCTGTGCCTCCCCAAGTCGCGCGATCGGCTCGGCGAGACGGGCCGCCAGGCGCTCGGGCGTCCTGACCTTGTCCAGGTCGGTGCGCAGGGGTTCGAGTACCTGGTCCTCGAAGTCCTCGATCAGGCGGCTGACCGGGCGCGGGTTGGGGACCTCGGGCGTGGGCGGCTCGTCGCCGGGCTCGCCCGGGGCCTCGGGCGCGGCGGTCCACCGGCGCACCTCGTCGACGAGCTCCTTGAACGTGGGCGGGGCCGACTTGGGCAGAGAGATCGCGGTGATCTCGTCGTCCCGGTCGATCCGTGCGTTCGCCACGGGCAGCAGCTTGCGCTCGGCGCCCGCCCGCTCGCCGAAGACGAAGAGCAACTGGTCGCCGGTTCGCAGGGAGTGGGCGGTGCCCTCGACGAACAGCTCGGAGCGGCGCTCCAGGTCGTCCGGGGTGACGAGCGAGGGGCGCCGGCGCCGGACCTTGAGCTCGTTCCAGTCCCAGCGGGCCGTGAGGTCCCGGCTGGTCTCGAAGGTCTGCGACTCCTCGTCGGCGGACGCGGGGACGCTGTGGCTGCGAGCCCCGCGCGGGATCACCACGGGCAGGGTCTCGGCGCGGCGATCGCGTTCGAGTGTGTACGCGAGGTGGGTGGAGGCGGCGACGCCGGGCCGGGGCCGGTGGCCGACGAGCCGGCCGAGCAGCACCAGGGAGCGGTGCTCGTTGGCCGTGCGGACGTAGGCCTCGTCGGCGATCCGCTCGGAGTGGAAGGTGAGCAGGTCGCCCAGGACGGCGGTGGCGTCGAGCAGGCCGATCGCCGGGTCGTCGGGGGTGCGGACGGTCAGCCGGTTCAGGGCCGGGTACGCGGGTGAGGCGAGCCGGTCGAGCAGGGCGGCCAGAAAGGAGCCGTACTCGCCGACGCGGTAGTCCAGGGCGGTGCGGCCGGGCGGGTTGTGGAGCGGGGCGGGGGCGAGGCGCTCGTCGTGGCCGCCGCCGCACGCGCCGCCGCAGGTGCACTCGTCGCTGTCGGTCATCGGGCACCTCCGAGGGATATCGCCAGCAGGCCGTTCTCCGGCCGGTCGGGGTCGTTGTCGCAGGTGGCGATCTCCAGCGGGCCGAGCCGCAGCACGCCGTCCTCCCTCTCTCCTCGGTCCTCGTGGAACAGCCTTCGCAGGCGGGTGACATGGACGCTCTCGACCCCCGGCACCGCCGCCGCGGCGGCGACCAGGCGGCTGAGCCCGACCGGTTCACCGAAGGTCAGCGCGTCCGGGTGGAAGAAGCCGAGCCGTCCGCCCGGGAGGCGGCCGCTGCCGAGCACGCGGTACAGCTCGGCGAGGATCTGCCCGTGCTGGTGCCCCGGCTTCGCGCACACCTCCAGCGCGATGTCGAGCGGCACCGGGCGGGCGGGCCCGACGACCAGATCGTGGCCGATGCGCCGGTACGCCTCCAGGGACTGCGCCACCGCGTCGAGCAGGGCGTCGGAGGGGGCGCCGGTGCCGTGCGCGTCGATCGCGATGTGGGCCTCCTGGACGCTGCCGGTCCAGCGGATCTCGGCGGCGGCCCGCTGCACTCCGGGCAGGGCGCGGGCGAGGGCCGCGTAGTCGTCGGCGGTGACGGCGCGCAGTCGGGTGCGGCGCAGGTCGAGCGGGGCCAGCTGGCGTACCTGCTCGATCGGCTCGGGACCGATGCCGCCCACGGCGGGCAGCGGGTTGCGTACGCCGGCGACCGGCGGCTGTTCGCCGTCGCCGCAGAGGACCAGATGGTTGATGGCCTCCGCGCCGACGTTGCCCGCGGTGCCGCCGCCGAGCCGGTAGCGCAGTTCGAGGCGGGCGCCGGGCGTCGGCCGCGCGCCGTGCCGGCCGTCGCCGAACCGCAGCGCGAGGCGTCCGTCGTCCTCGAGTTCGCCGACGAAGTGCCGGTCGCGGGAGGCGCTTTCGAGCAGGTCGCGGCGCGGCTCCCAGGTCACGTCGCCGTCGTGGACCCGTACGGCGGGCAGTGCCTGCCGCGGGTCGTGCCGCAGGGCCGCCGAGGCGGGACCGCGGAGCACGTGCTCGTCGGGGTGCAGTCCGGCCGCGTACACCGGTCCCCAGCTCTGCGCGATCTCCCACGCGATGTGACCGTCGAGGACCGTGCCCGCGCGGGCCCGTGCCGTGAGCACCTCGGCGCGGCGCAGCTTGGCGTCGAGCAACGTGTCGCCGCGGTGCAGGAGTTCGCGCAGGGCGCGGACCGGGTGGCGGTGCAGTTCGAGCCGCTCCAGGACCTTCAGACCGTAGATGACGGTGAGTTCGGCGATCTCCTCCTCACTGAGCCCGTCGCGGTCGCGTGCGCTGCGCCACAGCTCGACCAGGCGCTGCTTCACGCGTTCCGGGATGGCGCCGATCCGCTCGGCCTGGCCGGCGGCGACGGTCCGCTGCCGCGGGAACGGCACGGCCTGCGCCACGGGCGAGCGGCCGAGGACCGGACGGAAACGGGGCGCGATGCCCGGGTAGACGGACTGGGCGAGCAGCGTCCTGAGGGCCGCGGCCTGGGCGTACGCCGTGCCGGGCACCACGCGATCCTGGCGCTGCCCGGCAAGTTCCAGGCCGAGTCCGGCCCGTACGGTCGCTTCCTCACCGAAGACCTCGAACAGCTCGCGGATGTCGTCCGCGGTGAGCGCGCCGCCGCGCTCCGTCCGGTCCGTGAGGGAGCTGATGAGGCGAGCGGGCGCGTTGCCCTCGTGCCGGTCCCAGCAGCCGAAGGACGGAGGATCGCAGGGGCTGACGACGGCGGGCACGGGCGGCACGGTCACCGTCTCCGGCAGTCCGTCGCCGCACCAGTTCAGCGAGCGGCCGTGGTCGACGAGAACGACGTTGCCGCGCGCCACGGTCACGTCCTCGACGGGTTCGCAGTCGCGTCCGCCGCGGGTGGTGAGGCAGAGGGGGAAGCGCAGCGCGTCCTCGGCGGCCCAGGTGACGTCGAGGACCGGCTGGTCCTCGATCCGGTCGATTCCGGGGGTGACGGAGGTCAGGCGCACGACCTGCCGGTGGGCGGGGTCGGCGTCGCCCGGGGTCCCGGTGCGCGGTCCCTTCACCTCCTCGAAGACGAGGAGGTCGCCGGGTTTCAGGTCGACCCGGCGCTCCTCGCAGGTCTCCGCGTCGCGCCACTCGTCGCGCAGGGTCGCGGCGGTGGCCCCCTTGGGCAGGGTGCACACCTCGCCGCCCCAGGTCCACAGGCGGATGGCGTTGTGGGCGGCCCGCAGCTCCAGCGGGTCGGCGGACACGACCGGTTCGAAGACCTCCACGGATCCGCGCTCGTCGAGTTCGGCGAGGTCTCCGTCGTCGATGACCGTGCCCGGCTCCGGGCGGTCGTGCGGGTCGAGGGTGCGTACGTCGACGGAGGCGAAGCGGTACGTTCCCGGGAGCAGCGTGTGCTCGCCGGCGGTCTCCACGGTGACGTACGCGCGTGCGTTGCAGCCGTCGTGCATCGCGTAGTCGATGAGCCGGACGTGGCGGCGTACGGAGACCCTGCGGCGCGCGGTGTCGAGGTACGCCTCGGTGGCGACCGCGTCCTGCTGGTAGCTGAGTTGGTCGCCGGTGTACGCCAGCAGCTCGACGAGGGTCGTGCCCAGGTCGGCGGGGTTGCGTTCGACCCAGTCGGGGGTGGTGAGCGCGAGCCGGTCGAGGAGCAGCTTGCGGATGGTGTCGTAGTCGCGGGCGGTGTAGTCGATGACGGGCGCGTCGGGGAACTCCGGCGTCTGCCGCTGATCGTCCTTGCAGTCGAAGGGCGTCGGGCAGTCGGGCCGGAAGGAGAAGGACGCGCTGTGGTACCGCTGGTCGAAGCCGCGGAAAGGCTCCGTGCCGGGGCGGCCGTAGGGGTCGGTCTCCACGACGGAGAGCCGGTAGCGGGAGCTGTCACCGGCCTTGTCGAGGGTGACGTACAGCCGGTCGTCGAGCTCGGGGTCCTCCTCGCGCTCGACGCTCACGTCGACGGCCGCCAGGCCGGTGACGCGGCGGCCGCCGTCGATGCGTACGTTCTCGGGGCTCAGGCCGTGCGGGGCCTTGCCGAGGAAGGTGACGGTGAGCACGAGCCCGTCGTCGCTCACCTCGACGGCGTCGACTCCGTTGAGCTGAGCGGCCCTGACCTTGGCACGCCGGGGTGTCGTCGTTGTCGTCGTACCCGTCATGCGGCGGCCCTCCCCTCGAAGACGTCGTCGCGGCGCGTTCCCGTGGAGCGCACGGCGTACGAGAGATGCACGCGGACGGCGTTGTCCTCGCTGACCACGTCCAGGGCCTCCACTTCGATGAGGTCGCCGAGCCAGCGCTGCAGGGAGGCGTGCACGGTCAGTTCGAGGGTGCTGGTGAGTTCGGGGCTGTTGGGCGCGAACACCAGGTCGAGCAGTCCGCAGCCGAAGTCGGGGCGCATCACGCGCTCTCCGGGGCTGGTGAACAGCAGTTGCTCGATCAGGTCGCGGACGTGTTCGTCGCGGTCGGCGTGTGCGGTGCGGCCACGGCGGTCGGCCCG
The DNA here is from genome assembly GCF_005786655.1 of Streptomyces montanus. Taxonomy (NCBI): domain Bacteria; kingdom Bacillati; phylum Actinomycetota; class Actinomycetes; order Kitasatosporales; family Streptomycetaceae; genus Streptomyces; species Streptomyces montanus. The sequence continues at coordinate 104,608 of NZ_VBZC01000029.1, read as the reverse complement.
GAACGGGAACGCGATGTCGGTGCGAGGGCGGGTGCGCCCGTGGGTGCGTGGGCTCATCGGACGGTCACCTTTCGCTGCGCGGTCCGGACGACGGGCGGCCCCTGCGGCACGGAGGCCGCCGTGAAGCACTGGGCCGAGGAGGTGTCGAGCAGCACGGGCGCGCCGTCGACCGTGATGCCGGTGCCGTCCGCGGTCCAGCGGACGGAGACGCATGGCACGGGCACACCGTCGACGGTGTGCGGGCAGCCGGTGACGACATAACGGTGCGCGGCCGTCGCGACGGGCATGCCGCCGACGAGCGCGGTGCCGGCCGATGTGGTGGTGGCGGCACGGCCGCCGTGCGGGCAGCTGATCATGGCAGCCGCGCCGAGCAGATTCCCGGATATCCCGGACACGTTCTTCCTTCCCCCGGTTTCTATCGCTTCGACGCGACGGTCAACTGGCCCTCGTTCACGTCCACTTGGTTTCCGCGCAGAACGACCTCCGCGCCGAGGCCGTTGGAGATGACGATGGCTTCCTTGGTGATGCGGATGTACGCGCCGCCCTGGGCCTGCAGCAGAATCCCCTGGTCGGCGCCGGGCGGATCACTCATCACGATCTTGTGCGCCTCGGGTGTCTGCACCACGACGGGCTTGGCCTGCGACGCGGGCTGCACGAGACGGCGGGCATCGGGCGGCAGCTCGGCCTGCTCCCCGTACCAACACCCCGTCCACACCGGGAAACTGGGGTCGCCCTGCTCGAACTCGACCCACACGCCGGTCCCGGGTGCCGGCACCACGAACTGACCCGCCTGCGGCCCGGTGAACGGCAGGCAGGGCAGCGCCCAGGTCGACGGCTCGTCGCCCAGGACGTCCGGGACCTCGACGGTGATGCGGCCGATGTGCAGCGGATCGTCGTTGTCCACGACTCGGCCGCGGAACTTGCCGAGGTAGCGATTGCTGGGTGCCGCCATGCTGAACTGCTCCTGGTCTGTGGGTGTTGCGTGGTGAGTCCGAGGCGCTGGGCCTAGGGCCGTACGTACGCGCTGCGCGCCTCGAGGCCTTCTCTGCTCAGCGTGAAGTTCTGCTGGAAGGAGCCCGGCCGCAGGTTGTGCGTGACGGACTTGACGTAGTAGTCGCCGTCGTACGCGCGTCCGGAACCGCGCACGCCGACGAGCTGGCGGGGCTGCAGGATGTAGCCGTGCCGGTTGACGTCGAGCGAGCCGGAGCCCGAGATCACGTCGGCGGAGACGGCGGCGCGGGCGAGGAGTTCGGCCTCGGCCTGCTCGCGCTGCTGCTTGGCGGTGCCGGACAGGGTCCTGCGCTTGAGAGCGGGCGTGGGCCGCTTGCCGAGGGGCGGGCGCAGTGGGCTGATCGGCGGTTGCGGGAGGAGCGTGGACTGCCGGGTCCCGGGGTCCTGCCAGCGGGCCTGCGGCTCTTCCCTCGCCGTCCCGTCGTACGCGAACGTCAGCTGGTCGACGGTGGAGTTGGCGTCCATGTTGACGTTGAGGGCGTGCTGGCGGATGCCGAGGCGGACCTCCGGGCCCCAACGGGCGGAGGACTGGCCGGGGTTGGGGCCGGGCTCCAGATAGAAGGTGTAGCCGTTGGCGCGCGCGAGCTCGTTGACGTACTGCAGGTCGGTGCCGGTCTGGTAGTGCACCCTCAGGTCCTGGTGCGGGGGCTGGGTGATCTTCTCCGCGTACACGTCGGGGCGGATGCCGTAGTCGGAGTAGCGGCGCAGGATGGCCAGTACGCGCTCGGAGGGCGGCAGATTCGGATACCGGTCCGTGCGCTCCTCCAGATCCATGAGGAGCGTCAGATCCTCACCGGTGACGGTCAGGGTGGAGTGTCCCGGCTGATTGCTGGCTCCGACCTCCTGGCGCACGATGAGGCCGTCGAAGAGCACTTCGGGCGTGCCCTTGACGCTGACGGTGACGATGATCCGGGTCTTCGGGTCGAAGAACCCTTCGGGGAGGAGGCTGCGGCTGATCAGCCCGTTCTTCGTGAGATCGAAGGCCAGCTGAAATCCGCTGCGTTCGCCTGCCGTCGCGGTGATCTGGGCGGACAGCAGCGCTTCGGTCACTTCGGCGGGGACGGGCCGGGCGAGCTGCGGCCCCATGTGAAGGGTGATGTGGAGGGGGCCCTGCCCCACGGGCACCTCAGCCACGCCGGTCTCCCCGCGGGAAGCCGCCGGCCAGCGGAATGTCGATCTCCTTGCCCGCTTCGTCGGTCAGCCCCCGGGGATCGAGGACCGGGTTGGCATCGGCGATCTGCCACCACTGGGCGGGGTCGCCGATGTAGCGCTGGGCGAGGAGGTCCGGGCGCTCACCCGCGCTGACGGTGTGCGTCTGCGTTTCGTCCTCTTCCTGGAGCGGGGGAAGCAACCGGCGCTTGGTGTACCGGACTTCGGTCCCGTCGGGTTGCTTGTGGATCCCGATCTCGGCGTCGTGGTAGCGGCTGGACCGGGGGTAGGGGTGCGCACCCGGTATCGCGTCCAGTGCGTTCTCGTACGGTTCGATGTCGGCCATGACGTCTGATCAGCCCCTTCCCGTGCCGATGTCGCCGGAGGCGAGCCCCAGCGAGCCGAGTCCTGCGGCGCGGGCCGCGCCGGCGAGGCGTTCCTTCTGCGCGAGGTGCGCGTAGTAGAGCTCGGCGCCGCGGTGGCCGAGCGGCAGGTCGCTGACGGTGAGCACCTTGAGTCCGATGCTGAGCGAGGCCCGGATGGGGTTGAGGTTGACGTCGAAGGCGGACTCGTTGATGGACAGCTCCGTCAGACGCACGGGCATGACGCGCTTGCTGCCCCACGTGAAGAGGGTCAGCGGCATCTCGATCGGGCTGATCTCGATGGTCCCCTTCTCGGACAGCCGGCTCGCTTCCCGGAGCTGCGACGACGTGGGCTGCACAAGCATCTCGAGAACGGCCAGTTGGGGATGTATCCCGTCCGGCGCCGGTATCTCGAACTGGTCGGTGGCATCAATCTCGGCGGTGAACTTCCAGGTCTCCTGAGCGGGCCCCTTGAGCCGCAGCGCCTCGTTTCTGTCCCCTCCGCTCCCCCCTCCGCCCCCGCCATCGCCTCCGGCGGCTTGCGGCGCGACGGAACGCTCCAGCGTGTCCGGATTGAACTGCAGCACGATGATGCGCTGCGGGGTGCCGCGCTCGGGGTCGACGATGACTATGCCGGAGCGGATGGGTTTGGGGATGTTGGCGTAGCGGGTCATGAATTCTTCAGCTTTCCTAGCGCTTTGGATACAAGTGGGCGGACAGGACTTCCTCTCGTCTACCCGATGCGTTCCACGAGCCGTTGCCGGAGCGACCCATAGTCGTGATCAGGGAAAATCCTCGGGAGCGCGTCGAGCATGTTCTTCAGGCGACCGACGGTGATCTCGAATTCCCGGGAAGCCAGCGGAGCCTCAGTGAAGAGGTGCTGCCAATCGTAGGCACCCTTGGTGAGTTGCAACGTTTCGAAGTACCCGCTGTAATCGAGGTTCATTTTCCAAAGACCTTGCCGATGGTCTGTAAACCAAATTTCAGGATTTTCAACGCCTGATTGAAGCCTGAGCGCAGCAAAGGTACCAGCTCCGGTATACGGAGCTTCGTCGATGATGCGGAGCTCCGACCCCAAACGCCGCTCATCATCCGAGTACAGTGATGATGCGAAACTGGGCGGATCCTCGTGAATGACGTGCGCAATGGGAGTCAGACGGAACTCTCCCGCCACGAACGCATACGGTTCAACGGTTTTCCATTGGCTACCAAGTTCGGAGAATCGAAAATGATTCTCCTGGAGTGATGGGTCGAGCGTGATGTTCTCCCAGTCTGCGAGTTCCTCAAATGCTTCAGCTACATCACCAGCAGTCGGATCGATGTCACCTTTCAGATCTCTCATGACGGTGATACCCGGGCTGCCCCTCAACCCATCGACGACATTGAGCCAGCTCTGTTCATATGCTGTGAGATCTGTCATTTTTCTCTACTCTCTCAGAAGGACAAACGGCTGGCGGCGGCTTGCAGCTTCACGATTATCGCTTGACGCGACCGTACTGCCGCCGGGGACAGGTTGCCCTCCAGCAATGCTTCTTTTAGGCGTTCCATTCCTGAAAACCTCCCACCAACTTCGCGGCTCCTCATGGCAACAATCCGTTTAGCGTCGCGCGCGTTGAGTTTGGTGACGGCCCGGATGGCGTGGGCGTCGTCTCGGTTTACGTTTGCTGTGAGTGGACCATTAGCCCCGGGCGTGGCCCACGGGGGTGGGTCGAATTGTCCAGTTGTCCAGCTTCCGGCTCGCGGGGATACGCTCTCTCGCTCCCAGGGGCCATTTCGATGATGATATCCTCCCCAATACATTTTCACGGAGCTCGGGAAACCGGGATATGCACTGCGCATTGTGATATCCACGTCGTACCACACCATCTTGTTGTAGTTCGAGTCTCCGGGTTTCGCTCCTTTCTTCTTCCCTACACTCTTTCCCACCGAAAGTGCTGCAGGATGCTCTGCTCCCTCCCTGGCGTCGTTGTTGTCGTCACGGGTTGCCGGCACCAGGTTGGATGTGGTGGTGTGGCCACCCAACTGGGCCGTCAGCATGTGCATGCGCACCCACGCCGCGTGCTTTCCATGATTTCCCTGGACGACTGTGTCCCAGCCCAAGGGCCACGCATCCGGCCGCTCCCCGGCCTCCGTTCCGTTTGGCGTCGATTCTTTGATGTACGAAGCTTTGAAGCTCTTCGCCACTGGGCCATCAGAGAAGGGGGGCAGGATTGTCGGAGGCATCGGCGGTGCGTCTTGTTCAGATATGCGTTGCGCAAGCAGGTCAGCGAGTTTCTCCATATTGAACTGCAGTGCTTGCATCTGCTGCTCGAATGCCGAATCCCCTGCTCCCCGGAAGATTGGTGTTCCGTAACGATTGCCGTTCCGGCTTGAGACTTCCTTGTCTGGCATTCGATCCTGCGCGCTGTTTACAATTTCGCCTTGCTCCTCGGCCTCCTTCCGGGCCCGCTCCTGCGCGGTGGACAGTTCTGGATCGTTTTTCTGAAGCTTTTCATTGTCTTCTTGCCACGTTCTGAAGTAGGTCTGAAGCGGCTCAAGGTGGCTGCGCACGGCCAGATCAGCGCTCTTGCCGCGGCCGTTGAAGAGCAACGTATGCCTTTCACCGGCCTTGGTCCGGAAAGGCACCTTCGGCAGCTCGTAGTCCTTCTGGCCCTCAGGTTCACGCCTGCGGTCGCGCTGCCTGTTCCGCTTACGCTGCTCATTGCGGCGCATCCGGTCCCGCTGCCGCCTCCACTGGTCCCTCACGCGGCGCGTGCGGTTGTTGAGCTTGCGGCCCAGTTTGCGGCCCTTGCCGAAGAGGCGGCGGCCGGCGCGGCGGGCCCTGTTCAAGGCCGACTTGATGGTCTGGCGGGCGCGGCGGAGTTTGCGGCGGGTGCGGGACTCGGGCTTGCGGCGGGTGCGCTTCTTCGTGGGGAGCTTCTTCTTGCCGTCCTTGTCCCGGTCGCGGTCCTTGTTGTGGCCCTTGTCGTCCTGGTTCTTCTTCTTGCGGAGGAGGTCCTTGTCCCTGTCCTTGGTCTGGTCCTTGTCACGGTCGCGCTTCTTGGCCGGGCGGCCGTCGGGGCGGCGCTTGTCCGGGCGGTCCGTGTCGGGGCGGCGCTTCTTGCGCAGGGTGTCGCGGGCCGGGCCGCGGCGGGGCTTGCCCGGGGTGGGCTTGTCGTCGTCGCGGCGTTGCTTGCGCTTGGCGTCGCGCAGGCGGCGGTTGGCCGCGTTGAGTTCGCGGCCGTCCTCGCGGCGTTCGTGTTCGTCGGGCTTCTTCTTCGCCTTTGGTTTGGGCTGGTGCGTCGGGCGAGGCTTCTTTTCGGGGGCGGGGCGCTTCCCAGCGCGCGGGCCCTCGTCAGGACGGGACGTCTTGTCGGGTGAGGGCTTCTTCGGGGCCGGGCGTTGGCCAGGCTTGTCGGGAGTCTGGCCCGGCTTCTCGGTCTGGTTGGGCTTCTGCGGCTGACCGGGCCGCTGGGGCTGCCCCGGCCTGTTGGCCGGCTCGGGGCGGTTGGCCTGGCCGGGACGGCCCGGACTGTTGTTGGGCCGGCCGGGAGCACCCGGTCCGCCGGGGGACCCTGGCCCGCCGGGAGCGTCAGGTGCGTCCGGGGTCCTTTTCTTGCCGCGGAGGTTCTGGAGCATGTCGCCGAGCCGGCGGGTGACGTTGCCCATGAACCGGCTGACGCCTTCGATCAGGAACTCGTAGATAAGTTCCAGCAGGGCGACGACGCCCGCCGCCACCGCCTTCGCGAAGGGCAGCGCTCCATTGCCACTCTTGACGGACTTCAGGAAATCCATGAAGAGGCCGAAGGCGGCGAGGATTTCGCTCAGCGCCCCCCACGCCGTCTTCAGTGCGTCGATGATCGCCATGACCCATCCGGCACCGGGGATCAGCTTGGCGACGACCTTTTCGACGACCATCACGCCGATGATGACGGGGAGTTGGGGCAGCGCCTCCTCCCAGGCCATCCTGCCCATCTCCTCGGCACTGACCCCGCCCTCGATCAGCGCCTGGAAGTCCTCCATCGGAATCCCGATGATTTCCTGGACCTTCTGGTTGAACCACTCCTTGACCGCGGCCTTGATCTCGTCGAAGAGGTATTCCCTGGCGCCCGTCTCGGCCGCCGCGCCCGCCTTGCTGATCCAGTCGCCGGGGTCCGAGACGATGTCGTTGAAGATGGCGGCCCATTCACCGAGCCCCTGGACCACCGCCTGACCGAACTCCACCGCCTTGACGGTGACGGTCTCCGCGACCTCAACGGCCGCCAGCAGCCCGCCCTCCAGCACGTCCAGCCCCGCGAGAAGGGCCCCGCACAGCCCGTCGAGGAGCTTTCCGGCGACCACCTTGAGCGCGTCCGCGGCCTCGTTGACCTTCTGTACGGCCCAGTCACGGCCGGTGTTGATGGCGTTGCGGAACTTGTCGCGCATCGCCGGGTAGTCGGCGAGCATTTCGTCGCCGAAGGCGATCAGGGCGTCGGCGAAGTCGTTGATCTGCTGCACAACCCAGTTGCGCGCCTTGTCGATGAGCTCGAAGACCTCACGCTTGAACGTGTCGATGAGGTCGGTGACGACCTTGCGCGCCCTCTCGAAGAACTGCTTGATGTCCTCCTTGAGGTTGTTCCACCACTGCTCGAGCCGGTCGAGGAACCCGCCGTCCCCGTTCTCCGCCTCCTTCTTCTTGTCGTCCTGCTTCTTCTTTGCGTCCCTCTCCGAGTTGACCTGTTCGTCGTCGATCTTCTTGTTGTCGTCTTCGGTGCGCTTGTCGACGTCCTTGTTGGTCTGCTCGTCCTTGTCGGAGATGTCCTTGCGGATCTTGTCGTACTTCTTGCCCTTCTTGTCGTCGATCTCCGCGACCTTGTCGTCCTGCTCCTTGCGCCACTTGTCGCGGGAATCGGCGATCGCGGACTGGCCCTTCTCGCGCTCGTTCGCCTGCTTCTTGCTGCTGGCGTCGGTTTCGCGCTTCAGGTCCCGGTCGTGCTTCTCCTTGTCGTCCTTCGCCCGCTGATCCTTGGACTTGCGCTCCTGGCCCATCTTCTGCTGGCCCTCGGCGAAGGCCGCCTGGATCTGCGGGCCGCGATCGTGCTCGGCCACGGCGGAGGCGGACTCGATCGGCACTCCGCCGCCGGGCCCCTTGCCCCTGCCGCCGCCCTTTTCGCCGGCCTTCTTCCCGCCGCCCCCGGGAACCTTGCCCGTCAGGGTCTCCTTGGGGACGTCCGGATAGATCTGGTCCTCGCCCATCGGCCGGGCCGCGTCCTCACGGCCGGCCTGGTGCAGCTCGTCCTTCCGCTCGTCGAGCTTCTGCCCCTGCTCGTCCGTACGCTGCGGGTCGGAGTCGTCCTGGAGCGGCAGCCCGGGGGCGTCGCCGACCTTGTTGCCCTTGAGACCGTCGTCCGAGGTGGGCATATCCAGGATCGAGTCGATCAGGTCGTCGAACGGGAAGACCCTCTTGAGCACCTCGCCGCCGAGGGTCAGGAGGATGTCCCACCAACTCGGTTCCGGCATATCCGCGCCGGGCGGCTGCCCTTCCGGCCGCTGCTCGCCGGTGATCTCCTCCGTCTTGCCCTTGGCCGCGTCGGTGCGGGCGACCTTGGCGTTGGTGTACGTCCCCGGGGCGGCCGGCTTGGGACCTCCCGGCACCGTCCTGGGCGAGCCGGTCGGGCGCTCCGCCTTCGGCGGGCCCTTGCGCAGGGCCGCGCGCTCCTTGCCGACCGAGTTGCCCACGGCCCCGTTGACGCCCTTGAAGGTCTCCAGCATCTGGTACGGCTTGAGCTTCGACGCCGTGGCCAGCCCCGCCTCGGGCGTGCTCCGGGAGACATCGGGTACCGGCGCTTCCTTCTTGGGCTTCGCCGGACCGGACGCGGCGCGACCGCCGCCACCGCCACCACGGCCGCCTCGTGCGGGTGCCGGAGCCGTACGGCCGCCGCCCCGGCCGCCAGCTGCGCCACCTCCGCCGCGCCGGACGTTCTTGGCCGCCTGCCTGGCCGCCTGTCGCTGCCTGGGCGTGGCCCCGGGCTTCGGCCGTGCGGAGGGCTTCGCCGGTCCGGGCTGCGCGGGTCCGGACTGCGCGGGCTGCTCGGCCTTGGCGCCGCCGCCCTTGGCTTCCGCCACGGCAGCCGTCGGGGCGGCCGCCCCCTTGCCGGGAGAGAGCTTCGGCGCGGACGAGGGGCCGGCCGTGGACACCTTCTCCGGGCCGGTGTCGGGGCCCGGCGCGGTCGCGGGCCCCTTCCCCTGGGTGACGTCCTTCGCCTGGGCGGCATCCTTCGTTTGGGCGTCGGCCTGTGCCCCGTTGGAGTCCTGGTCGTCAGCGGCGCCCTTCGTCTCCGTGGCGTCCTTCGCCGCGGTGTCCGCCGTCTCGTCCTTGGGCTTCTCGCTCCCGGCCGAGGCCGTGCCGCCCGCCGCCTTGTCCTCGTCCTTGCCGGTGGCCGAGGTGGTTTCCGTACCGGAACCGGAACCGGCCCCCGACCCCGACCCGGCGCCGGCTCCCGTTTCCGTACCGGACTTTTCGCCGGTGCCGCCGGACGCCTTCGCGTCCTTGGCCCCGGAGCCGTCCGCGCTTTTCCCGTCGCCGGCAGCCGAAGCCGCGCCCGACTCCGCCCCCGAAGCCGCGGAGCCCGAAGCCGAGGACTCCGACGCCGAACCGCTCGCCTGCTTGCGTGCGTCCTCGTCTGCCTTCGACAGCTTTCCCGGCCCGATCGGATCGCCGCCGGACCCGGACACCGTCCCACTCGTGCCGTCAGAAGCCGTACGGGCCTCGTCGTCCCGCCGCTTGGCCTCGGCGTCCTCCTTGCGTTCCTCGGCGAGTTCCTGTTCGCGCTCGGTGTCGTCGGGGTCCGCCGGGTCCGAGCCCTTGTCGCCGGATTCCTCGGCGACCTTGTCGTCCGCCTTCTCGTCCGGCTCGGGTCCGATCTCCTGCTCGATCGACTTGTCGCTCTGGAGGTCCCGGGACAGCCTCTCGTCGGACTCCCGCTCCTCCTCCGGGGACGTGTCCTCGGCACCGGATCCGCCGCCACCGGATGCGTCCCCCGCCTGCCGTACAGCCGCATCCGACTGGTCCTTGGCGGCCGGGGAATCGATCACGCCGGGAGCGCCGTCCTGCTTGTCGGCGGCGGAGTCCTGCTGGTTCTTCCGCTGCGCGGACGACGAGGTCGATCCGTTCAGGTCGCCTTCGGACAGGTCGCCGTCGGGCAGCTCCCCTTCGGCGCCCGAGCCGTCCTCTTCGTCCTCCGCGGCCAGGTCGTCGTCCCCGTCGTCGTCCCCGTCCGCGTCCTCCTCGTCCTTCGCCTCGTCGTCCTCGTCCAGCTCCCCGGACTCCTCTTCGAGCCCCAACGGCTCGTCGTCGGCGTCCTCTTCGTTCTCGGGGTCCCCGGCGCGGCGCCCTTCGTCCCGGTCGCCGCCCTTCCGGTCCTTCTCGCCGGGCTCCGCAGCGCTCGTGTCCAGGGCCTCCGGGTCGATGCCGTCCTGCTTGCCGGCCCCGTCCTCACGCTCGCCCTCGCCGCCCTGCGGCTCCTTCTCCGCAGCGGTGGCCCCCTCTTCGGACTGCTCCGGGTCGTTTTCCTGCCCGCCGCCGGCCTCGCTCTCCTCGTCCTTCCGCGCGGCCTGTCCTGCGGCCTCCTTGTCCTGCTCCTTCGCGTCGGCCTGCTCCTGCTGCCGTGCCCCGGCGGCTTCCTTGTCCTGGCCGGCCGACCGCCCGGAAGCCGCCGAGTCCGTCTCCGCCGCAGGTGCCCTCCCCGAGCCCCCGCCCCCGGGCGCGGACCGGGACTGCCCGCCCTGCTGACCGCCCCGCTCGGGGCCACCGTCGCCCGCCGGGTCCGCGTCCTTGCGCTGCTGCGCCCGCTTCCGGCGGTCGTCGCTCGCCTTCTCGTCGCCCTCGCGCTTGTCGCGTGCGGCGGCGGCCTCCTGCCGGCGCTCCTGCTCGATGACCTCGGCCTCGTCGGGGACCGCTTCGGGGGTGGCGGCCGCCACCAGCGGCAGCGGTCCCTTCTCCACCTCCTCGACCAGCCGCAGCAGCCGGTCGATCTCGGGCGTCAGCAGCCGGACCTCCAGCAGGTCCAGTACGGTCTCCTGCACCTCCGGCGACATCCGCGCCAGTTGCAGACGTACGCGGCCCGAGAGGTCTTCCGGGTCGCCGCGCAGCGACCGCACCACCCCGTTCGCGAGGCGGTCCACCAGCGTTGCCGGGTCGAGCTGCTCCATCCGGCGACGGTCCGCGTCGACCGTGGCGTACCGCAGCCAGCCAGGGCTGGCCTGTCCCTCCTCGACGTCCGCCGCGGGCTCCTCGCGTACGGAATCCCGCGGCGCGCCCAGCACCGACGCCCGGGCGGCCGACTCCGCCTCGCGCTCGATCGCTTCCTGCGGAAGGCTGACCGAGCCCAGGTCGCGGCCGGCCCGCAACGTGCCGAGGCCGTGCGGGTTCTGGACGGTGTGCAGCAGCTCGTGCGCGAGCAGCCGCTGCCCGTCCGCGGTGCCCGGGCGGTACGCGCCCTCGCGGAAGAAGATGTCCTGGCCGACCGCTACGGCGTCCGCGCCGAGCATCTCCGTCAGCTGCCCGGCGTCCCGCCCGGTGTGCAGCCGTACGCGGCCGAGGTCGTGCCCGAGCTGTTCCTCCAGCTCCCGTCGCACACCGGCGTCGAGCGGCTGCCCGGCGCCGCTGACGATGTCCTTGGGCTCGGGCGTACGGGCCTTGGCCGCGCGCTCCTTGCGCTTGCGGCGGCGCTGTTCGGCGGCCTGCTCCGAACGGGCGTCCTGGGTCTGGGAGTTGTCGCTCACCGGGTCACCTCCCCGCGGCCGGAGAGCCCCGCGTGCACGGCGCGCGCCAGCTCCTGGCCGAGCCGACGGGCGGACAGCCCGGCGGGCAGCGGAGGCAGCCCGGACAGCGCGTCCATGGTCACCGCACCGTCCACCGCCAGCGGCACGCCGCGTTCCCGTACCAGCCGGGTCAGTTCGTGCTCGAACTCCGCGGAGACCCGGTCCTGATCCACCTGGAAGCCGTCGAGGACGAGTTCGCCGATGTTCACCCGGATCGCACTCGGTTCCCTGCCCGCGTCCCTTCGCGGACCCGTTCGGGCATCCGTTCGCGGATCCCTGTTCACACCCATCCGCGGACCTCCCCCGGTGTCAGCGAGCGCTCCAGCTTGAGGTATTCGGTACGGGCGGCCGCGAGCATGTGCCGCATCTGCAGCCGGTCACCCTCCTCGGCGGCGAGGAAGGCGCCGGACAGGGCGATGTTGCGGATCGAGCCGCCCGCGACGGTCAGCTGGGCGAGCAGCCGCGGGTCGATGTCCTTGACCGGGGCCTGCGGCGGCAGCACCCGGCGCCAGATCTCGGCGCGCTCGTGCTCAGCCGGGAACGGGAAGTCCACGACGAAGCGGATACGGCGCATGAAGGCCGTGTCCAGGGCCTTCTTCATGTTGGTGGTGAGGATGGCGAGGCCCCGGTAGGCCTCCATCCGCATCAGCAGATAGCTGACCTCGAGGTTGGCGTACCGGTCGTGGCTGTCCTTGACCTCGCTGCGCTTGCCGAAGAGGGCGTCGGCCTCGTCGAACAGGAGGAGGGCGCCGCCGCGTTCGGCGGCGTCGAAGACCTTGCGGAGGTTCTTCTCGGTCTCGCCGATGTACTTACTGACGACCTGTGAGAGGTCGATGACGAAGAGATCGAGGCCGAGTTCCTTGGCCATGACCTCGGCGGCCAGGGTCTTTCCCGTCCCGGAGCCCCCCGCGAACAGGGCGGTGACGCCGAGGCCACGGCGCAGGGTGGCCGCGAACCCCCACTCCTGGTGCACGGTGGCCCGCTGCCGCACATGCGCGACGATCTCGCGCAGCACGCTCGTCTGCCGCTCGTGCAGGACGAGGTCGTCCCAGCCCGCCTCGGGCTCGATACGCCGGCCCAGCTCGTCCATGCCGATCCGGGCCTCGTTCATCCCGGCCCGCCAGGCGAGCGCTGCGGCACCGAGCTCGTCCTCGCCGGGCAGATCACGGCGTACGGCGGCAGCGGCGGAGCGTACGACATGCGGCGGCAGCTGGAACTGCGCGACCAGTGACCGCAGTTCCCGCTCCTCGATGTCGACGACGTCCTCGAACGCACCCGCCCACAGGCCGAGTTGCTCCTCGTCGTCCAGGCGCGGCACGGTGATCCGCTCGCCGTGCGGCCGGTCCGACGGGCGCGGATCGCTGCTCGAGACGACGACGGGAACAGCCGCCCCGGCCAGGAACGCGTCGGTGGCCGCGTGCTGGTCCCGGTCGAGTTCGCCGGCCTCGACGAGCAGCGCGGCGGGCAGCAGGATCGCCTCGCGCTGCCACAGCCGGGCGAGCCGGTCGCGCTCGGCGGCGTCGGTGGGGATGTCCTCGGCGCTCATCGAGTACAGGGCGAGTCCGGAGCGCGCGGCCGCCGCGGCGGCGATGTCGGCGCGGCTGCGCAGATCGCCGCCGACCACCTCGACGAGCATCGGCGCGTCCGGCCGCGCGGCGGTCGTCCAGCCGGCGGTGACACGGCTCGCGGCGAGGTCGTACGACGGCGGCAGCTCCTCCGGCACCGGGGTGCGGCGCAGCTGGCCGTGCAGACGGGCGTCCAGGTAGGGCGAGCCGAGCAGGAAGTGCAGGATCCGCTCGTCGAGCCGCAGCCGGGACAGCGTCAGGCGCGAGACGTCGTCCAGCTCGACGATGCGCCAGCGCCGCAGCGGTGCGACCGGGGTGAGGGAGCTCCAGTGCGGTTCGGCGAGGGCGGCCAGGGCCAGCGAGAAGGTGGGGTACGCGCGCTCCGGGTCACCGCTGGCGGCGGCGCAACGGGCGGCGGTCGTGGGGTCCAACTCGTAGGCGGCGGTGAGGAGTACGAGGTCGCGCTCGAAGGACGTGAGGCCGAAGCAGGCGACGAGCGCGTCGAGGGGGGCGGTCGCGGGGGCCGCCGGGTCATGTGCGTGGTCGACGGCGCCGTCGCGGCCGCCGTGGCGGTCGTCGGATTCCGCTGCCTTGCCCGGCTCGGCCGCGCGCGCCGCGTGTGCGTCGACGCGGGCGAGGACGCGCCGGATCTCCGCGGTCAGCGTCGGACCGTCGCCCGGTGCGTCCGCCGTGCCCGTCTCGTGCGTCCTCATGCCCTCACCTGCCCCCGTTGTCCCCGTCATCCCCATTGCCCCGTTGCCCCGTTGTCCCCACGCCGCCTCAGCTCTCCTCGCCCTCGGCACCACCCACCGCGGATGAACCCGCGGAAAAGCCCGACGGGGAGTCCGAGGAGGGATCCGAGGACCTGCCCTCCCCCGCGGTCGTACCGGGCCGCGCCTGCTTGCGGGCGCGGGCGGGTGCCTTGGCGGGGGCCTTGGCCTGCGCCTTGGAGGCGGCTTTCGCGGGCGCCTTCGCGACCGTCTTGGCCGGTGCCTTCTCGGGCGCCTTCGCCGCGGGCTTGACGGGCGCCTTGCCGGCGGCCTTCGCAACCGCCTTACCGGGCCTCGGCGCCTCCGCGGAGGCCTCGGCCTCCGCAGGCGCAGGCGCGGACGCGCCGCTGCCACCCTCCCGCGACGCCTCCGCCCCGCCCGGCAGTACCGGCGGCACCGGCGCCCCGGGCGCCCCGAACGGCAGCGCCCGTACCGTCTGCCGCTCCACCGGCTTCGCCGGGACCGGCACCTCGCGGCCCTCGATGAAGACGAGAGCCGCCTGGTACACCACCGACAGCGTGTACGGGGTCTGGTGCAGCATCCCCCACAGCTTCGAGGTCTCGTCGATGTCCATCACCATCGGCGTGAACCGCACCCGCTGTGCCGCCTCGGCCAGGTCGCTGCCCGTCAAGTGGGCCCGTTCCCCGGCCTGTTCGATGATGTCCTTCGGGAGGATGGGTATCTCGTGCAGAGTGCGCACCACGGAGCCGATCAGCCGCTGGCCGACCAGCTCCGTCTCCTCGCCGTACGCGCTGATCACGAAGTGCAGGTCCAGCGCCGCGGCGGGCCGCTTGAGCAGCGTGCCGTCGGACGCGCGGGTGGGCACGTCGTTGTTCCGCTGCGAGGTGTTGGGCGTGACCTGGTACAGGAACACGGTGATGGTGGGTTCCGTCGGCGGATCGGCCGGCGGCTTGCGCGGCTCGACCTTGACGGCCATGTCGATCTCGGGCTGCAGATTGGCCTCGATCAGCAGGGCCAGGGCCTGGGTGACGTGGGCGATGGCGAGTGCGTTGCTCATGACGTCAGTTCCTCAGTCCCTCTGGTCCCTCTGACCCGTCGTACGTTCCTCTGGTCCGGCGTACGTTCCTCACTCGCGCCCCCGCTCCAGGTACTCCGCCAAGCTCAGACTCGCCGCCGGGCGTGCCGCGGCGGCGGGCCGCCGGCTCCCGCTGCCCGACGGCGAGCCGGCCGCCGTCACTTCGAGCCGCCCGATCTGCACCT
>NZ_VBZC01000029.1:0-89739 GCF_005786655.1 Streptomyces montanus | reverse complement strand
CCGACGGCGAGCCGGCCGCCGTCACTTCGAGCCGCCCGATCTGCACCTGCACCACCTGCTCGGCGCCGCGCGCCGACCGCCTGCCCGCCGCCTGCCGTACGGCGTCGCGTGCTGCCGCCGTGTCCGCGGCGCTGGGGCGCAGCGCGGCGGACACGGCGGCGCGGGAAGCGGCGTCCGTACCCGGGGGGGTGGGTACGGGCGTCGCACGCTGGTCGGAGGGACGCTCCGCGTCGCCACGAACTGCCGTCCGCCGCGTGGTGTCGGGTACCGGCCGCGGGCTGGGCGTCACCGGTATCGCGGGGCGGAGCAGCGGCGCGTCGGGCACGGCCCGCTCGGCAGGCCACGGCTCGGTTTCCCCGGACGGCGCCCGCTCGGTCCGTACGACGGTCCGCTCGTGCTCCGTGCGGAACCGGACCTCATGAGCCGCCGAAGGCGCGGGGTCGCCGTCCGGCGCCGGTGACGGAGCGGAGGAGGGCCACAGTGGCTCCGTCGCGTCCGGCTCCGGCGGCCCGGACCGTACGGCTTCGACCCGCTCGAAAGGACCGGCGAGTCGCGGCCGTACCCGCACCACACCGGAACGTGGCGCGGCGGCCGGCGTGTGCCGGGCGAGCAGCCGGTCGAAGAAGTCGGGGGCCCGGGACGGCCGGTCCTCGACGGGGCGCCCTCCCCAGGAGTCAGACATCCGCACACAGCTCCAGGTAGTAGCGACGCCGCAGCGGGCTGAGCGCCAGGATCTCCGGCTCGCTCCAGCCGTACGCGGTGGCGAGCAGGTGGACGTCGAGGAGCGTGTCCCGTGCCCAGGCGTCCAGTTCGGTCCACAGATAGGAGGCGATGTCGAGTTCGGCGCGGGTGGCCGCCGCGCACTCGGGGCAGTTGACGTTGAGCGTCACGTCGGCGCCCGGGTCGGCTGCCTGTGCCGCCTCGGCGAGCCGGCGCTGCACCACCTCGGGCAGGGCGTCGGAGAGAACGTCGGCGGCGACGGTCTCCCCGTCGCGCACCGCCGAGACGACGCACCGCGCGAGCAGGGCCCGCCGGGCGTCCGGCTGCCGGGCCGCCGCCGTCAGGTCGGCGACGCTCGGCACCCGGAACTCGACCTCCCAGCCGCCCTCGGCGACCCGAACCCGCGGTTCGGCGGGAGCGGCCGACGACCGGGCGAACTCCCGGGCGTCCAGGTCGAATTCCATGTCCTCGCCGCACGCACCGCAGGCGAGGCGCACCTGCATCCGCTCGCCGAACAGCGCCAGGCGCAGCGCGAAGAGGTCCGCCTCTCGCTCGCCCACCGGCAGCGAGGACAGCGCCTCGCCGCCGGTGTCCGGACGTGCGGCACGGTGCAGCAGCTGGGCGCGTCCCCAGGGAGCCTGGGCAAGCCCCGCTTCCCAGGTGGCCAGGAGTTCAGCCGCCCGAGTGATCGCCATGCCCGCCCCCGTTCCGTACCCGCCCCGCCGCCATGGCAGCAGCCCCGCTTTCGTTCAACACGCCACCGTTCAGGCGGGGTTGAGGAACGAGGGCTCCTCCGGCTCGGACACCTCGTAGTCCCGCTCCCAGCCCTCGCACTCGAGCTTCAGCGACTGGATCGCCACCGCGTTGGCGTTGGCGTCCATCTCGCCGAGGACCTGGTACTCGCTCGGCCAGGTCCGGTAGAGCTTGTGCGAGACGGCCACCTGACCGGCCTCGTTGAGGACCTGGATCACGATGTCCTTGCGGAAGTCGGCGAGGGACACCTCGGAGCCGAGGCCCGCGCCGACCTGCCAGACCTTGTTGGCCCAGCGGTCGAACTCGGGGTCGTGCGTGACCCCGCGCTCCAGCGTGATGCCCTCGAACTCGGAACGCCCGGGCGACTTGCGCGGGGAGCTGGGGTCGCCGCCGTGCCGGTGCTTGACGACCTCGGTGGTCCGCTTCAGCGGACTGATCTTGCTGATGCCCGCGACCGTACGGCCGTCCCAAAGGACGAGGAACTTGAAGTTCTTGTACGGGTCGAAACGCTGCGCGTTGACAGTGAACTCAGCCATCGATTTTCCTCAAGATTCCATTCCCTGGAGCCGGATTCCCTAGAGCTCGAACTGCCCGGACGTCTGCTGGATCCTGACGATCACGAACTCGGCGGGCCGGACCGGCGCGATGCCGACCAGGACGTTCACGACGCCGTTCGCGATGTCCTCGTCCGTCGTGGTGTCGTGGTCGCACTTGACGAAGTACGCCTCGCGCGGCGTCCCGCCCTTGAAGGCGCCCTGACGGAAGAGGTTGTGCAGATACGCGGAGGCGTTGAGCCGGATCTGCTGCCAGAGGTTCTCGTCGTTGGGCTCGAAGACGGCCCACTGCAAGCCGCGCTGCAGGCTGTCCTCCACGTGCAGTGCGAGCCGCCGCACGGAGACGTACTTCCACTCGCCGTCGAGCGCGTCGGAGCCCTCCAGGGTGCGCGCGCCCCACACCAGCGGGCCGACCATCGGGAAGGTGCGCAGGCAGTTGACGCCGAGCGGGTTGAGCAGCCCGGTCTCGCGGTCGGTGAGGTTGACCGTGAGCGAGTGCACTCCCGCGAGCCGTGCTTCGGTGCCGGCCGGTGCCTTCCATACGCCGCGCTCGGAGTCGGTGCGCGCGAAGACCCCCGCGACCGCGCCGGACGGCGGGAAGGAGCGCAGCCGCCCGGTGAGCGGGTCGGTGAGCTGGAGGTGCGGGAAGTACAGGCCCGCGTGGTTGCCGCGCACGGCGTCGAAGGCCGCGAGTCCGGCTCGGGCCGTGTCCACGCTGACCCAGTTGCCGGGGGCGTCGACGAGGAGGAAGATCCGCCGCTCCTGGCACAGCCGCTGCGCCGCCGAGACAACCGTGATCATGTCCTCGGTCGACTCGTACGCCGCGAGCTCCGGCAGGACGAGCAGGTTGACGTCCGCGACACCGCGCAGCGACTGGATGCCGCTCTTGTCGGCCTCGCTGCCGATGAGGTCACGGGGTCCCGGCGCCTCGCCGTCCTCCCCGCCCTCCAGCGGGAACACGGGCGCGTTGACGGAGGCCTCCAGGCCCAGGTCGTTGGCGCACTCGCCGACGAACCGGACGACGTCCTCGGGGTCGGTGGAGCCCGCCACGACCTGGATGCGCCGGCCGAAAGCGGTGACCTCGGCGCCCGCGAAGGCGTGCTTGCCGGGCGCGTCGGGCAGCGCCCGCAGCTTGCGCTCCAGGAGCAGGGCCAGTTCGGTGACGCCGCTCGGGGCCTCGCCGTCCGTGTCGGGGTCGTAGAGCGTGAACTCGCGCTCGACCTCGCCGATCTTGACGGTCAGGTCGACGGCCAGGTCGGGCAGTTCCTGCCCGAACGGCTTGGAGACGGTGCCGGACGGGTCGGGGCGGCCCTCGCCGACGGCCTCGACGCGGATCAGCCGGGAGCCCGCGTTGACCACGGTCGGCGCGTAGTGGCCGTGCGAGGCGTCCATGGACAGCCCGGTGAAGCTCTCGCGGGCGTCGCCCTTGGCGTCGTACACACGCAGGTTGAAGGTTTCTTCGGTGCAGGGCGCCTCGTAGTCGACGGCGACGCGCAGGCCGTTGCCCCACACGCCCGGCTCCTTGGCGTGCACTTCGAGGACCGGGCTTTCGCTGTGGCCCTCGGTGGACTCCAGGGTGACGCAGGCGGCCTGGCCGCTGCCCGCCTTGGCGACGCGGACGATCACGGCGACGGTGCCACCGTTGCCGAAGAACTGGTGGACCGCGTAGCCGACGGCGCTCTGCGAGCTCAGGCCGCCGAAGCGGCGCTCGAACTCGGTGAAGCTGGTGACGCGCACCGGCTCGTTCAGCGGTCCACGCCGGGTGTGCCCCACGAAGGCAGTCACCGAGGTGGTGACGGTCGAGATGGTACGGGCGCTGCTGGGAAGCTCTTCGACGTAGACGCCGGGATACGTCGGCTTGGCAGTGCTCGCCGCGGTCATCGGCATTCCCCCTCCTAATCCGTTCTCGGGCACCGGATGAAAGGCACCAAGAGACGGCAGAGGAAGAGGGTGCGGTACAGCGCGCGCCAGATCGTCCCGCGCGGAGTAGCCGCAGCGGGACAGGCGCACCTCATCAGTCCCCCGTCAGTGCCCCGGGCGGTTGGCCGTCCAGGTCAAGCGATGTGCTTGTGACTCCTGATGCGTGAGTGCTGCCGCCAACCCTGCGGCGTGCGGAAAGGCCGGAACAAGACCCCTTCAGGCCACCACGCGGGGAGGTTCCGTGAAGAGGATTCCACGCCATTCGCACGCCGTTGCCTCGTGTCGCGGCGGATGATCCACAACACCGGCACAGGAGGCGATGCCGCAGAATGGGGACCATGTCCCGACGCACCAAGCGCCCCGCGCGACAGGGGTCGACCCGTCCCACACCGTCCGCTTTCTGCCCCTGTGGGCGGCCGGACAGCTACGTAACCTGCTGTGGCCGGTTTCATGGGGGTGAGGGAGCGGCGCCGACCGCCGAGGCGCTGATGCGGTCTCGGTATGCGGCGTTCGTGAAGCGCGACGAGGCGTATCTGTTGCGAACCTGGCATCCACGGACCCGGCCGGCGCACGTCGAGTTCGATCCGAGGATGCGCTGGACCGGCCTGGAGATTCTCGCCACGGCCGAGGGCTCGGCCTTCCACAGCACCGGGACGGTGACCTTCCGGGCCTCGTACGCCGGGGGCTCGCTGCAGGAGCGCAGCCGCTTCGAGCGGGTCGACGGGGCGTGGGTGTACGTGGACGGGGACTTCCCCGAGTAGCGACGGCGCCTCGGTCAGGGCGCGAGGATGTCGAGCTCCTGGAGTGCGCCCACCGTGATCTCGCGGGTCAGTTCCTCGGCGCGGGACGCGTCGCCCCCGCGTACCGCCTCGGCGACCTGGACGTGCAGGGTGACGGCTTCCGGGTCGGGGTCCTCGAACATGACCTGGTGGTGGGTACGGCCCGCCAGGACCTCGGCGACCACGTCACCGAGGCGGGCGAACATCTCGTTGCCGGACGCGTTGAGGATGATCCGGTGGAAGGCGATGTCGTGCACGAGGTACGCCCGCAGCTGGTTGCCGCGTGAGGTGGCGACCATGTTCAAGGCGCACTGGGTGAGTTCGGCGCACTGGTCGGCCGTGGCGTGCTGGGCGGCGAGGCCCGCGGCGACCGGCTCGACGGCGGAGCGCAGCACGGTGAGCGAGCGCAGCTGGCGCGGGCGGTCGGCACCCGCGAGGCGCCACCGGATGACCTGGGGATCGTAGACGTTCCACTCGCTGGTGGGGCGCACGGTCACGCCCACCCGGCGGCGGGACTCCACGAGGTGCATCGACTCCAGGACCCGGACGGCCTCGCGCATCACCGAGCGCGACACTTCGAAGCGCTGCGCCAGTTCGTCGGTGCGCAGCACGCTGCCCGGCGGGTACTCACCGGCGGTGATCGCAGGCCCGAGGCCGTCCAGTACATGGCCGTGCAGCCCCCGGCCCGGTGTGCTCATGGGGCTCAGCCTACGAGGCGGACGCCCCGGAGAAAAAGTCAGACTTTTTAGGGTCGACCTCTTGAACTCGTATGACCTAATGAGTTTCAGTGTCGTGAACGGATGCGGCACCCGACGTACCCCGACGTCGACCATCCGATGTCGAAGAAGACAGCGAGACACGATGAATTCACCGCGCACCCACGAACCGCGCAGTCCCCATGTCGTCGTGATCATGGGTGTGGCGGGCACGGGCAAGACCACCGTCGGACCCCTGCTCGCCGACCGGCTCGGCGTGCCGTACGCCGAGGGCGACGGCTTCCACCCCGAGACCAACATCGCCAAGATGTCGGCCGGGACGCCGCTCACGGACGAGGACCGCCGGCCATGGCTGGACGCCATCGGCGAGTGGGCGCACGAGCGGGCCGGACTCGGCGGCGTGGTCAGCTGCTCGGCGCTGAAGCGGAGTTACCGCGACCGGTTGCGGGCCTCCGCTCCCGGCCTGGTGTTCGTCCAGCTCACCGGCGACCGGAAGCTCATCGAGGACCGGATGACGCACCGTCAGGGTCACTTCATGCCGACGGCCCTGCTGGACTCCCAGTTCGCCACCCTCCAGCCGCTCCAGGCGGACGAGGCGGGTGTCGCCGTGGACGTCTCCGGCAGTCCGGAGGAGATCGCCGAACGGGCCCTCTCCGCTCTGCACGGCCTCGACCAGTAACTCCCCCTGGCATCCCCCGCATTCCCCCTGACTGCCCCAGCCCACACCCCAAGGACCAAACACCGTGACCGGACTCAGCGTCGAGATGCTGGCAGCGGACCCCGTCGAGCCGATCACCTCGGCGGGACATGCGCAGCTGGGCATCGCCGTCCTGGCAGGCATCGCCGTCATCGTCCTGCTCATCACCCAGTTCAAGTTGCACGCCTTCCTCGCGCTGACCATCGGGTCGCTGGCGCTCGGCGCGATCGCCGGAGCGCCGCTCGACGCGGCCATCACCAGCTTCAGCAAGGGTCTTGGTGACACGGTCGCCGGCGTGGGCGTCCTGATCGCACTCGGCGCCATCCTCGGCAAGCTGCTCGCGGACTCCGGCGGCGCCGACCAGATAGTCGACACGATCCTCGCCAGGGCGGGAGGGCGCGCGATGCCCTGGGCGATGGTGCTGATCGCCTCGGTGATCGGGCTGCCGCTGTTCTTCGAGGTCGGCATCGTGCTGCTGATCCCGGTCGTCCTGATGGTGGCCAAGCGCGGCAACTACTCGCTGATGCGGATCGGCATTCCGGCGCTCGCGGGTCTGTCCGTGATGCACGGTCTGATCCCGCCGCACCCCGGCCCGCTGGTCGCGATCGACGCGGTCAAGGCGGACCTTGGTGTGACGCTGGCCCTCGGCGTGCTCGTCGCCATCCCGACCGTGATCATCGCGGGCCCGCTCTTCTCGAAGTACGCGGCCCGCTGGGTGGATGTCCCCGCGCCCGAGAAGATGCTCCCCCAGCGCGCCTCCGACGACCTGGAGCGGCGCCCCGGCTTCGGCGCCACCCTCGCCACCGTGCTGCTGCCGGTCGTGCTGATGCTGGCCAAGGCGCTGGTGGACATCGTCGTGGACGACCCCGAAAACATGGTGCAGAGGGTCTTCGACGTGATCGGCTCGCCGCTGATCGCGCTGCTCGCGGCGGTCCTCGTCGGCATCTTCACGCTGGGCCGGGCGGCCGGGTTCACCCAGGGACGGATCGCCTCGACCGTCGAGACGTCGCTCGCCCCGATCGCGGGCATCCTGCTGATCGTCGGCGCGGGCGGCGGCTTCAAGCAGACGCTGATCGACTGCGGTGTGGGCGAGATGATCCTCGACATATCCCAGGACTGGTCGATACCCGCCCTGCTCCTCGCCTGGCTGATCGCCGTGGCGATCCGGCTCGCGACCGGTTCCGCGACGGTCGCCACCATCTCGGCCGCCGGTCTCGTCGCCCCGCTCGCCGCTGACATGTCGACCACGCACACCGCCCTGCTGGTGCTGGCGATCGGCGCGGGCTCGCTGTTCTTCAGCCATGTCAACGACGCCGGCTTCTGGCTGGTCAAGGAGTACTTCGGCCTCGGCGTCGGTCAGACGATCAAGACATGGTCGGTGATGGAGACCATCATCTCGGTGGTCGCCGGAGCCGTGGTCCTGCTGCTGTCACTCGCCATCTAGGGATACAGGGAATCAAGGAAGAGGTACGGCCATGAGTCACCCTCTGTTCGACATCAGCGGCCGTACGGCGCTGGTCACCGGGTCCAGCCGGGGCATCGGGCTCGCGCTGGCCCGGGGGCTCGCGGAGGCCGGCTGCACGGTGGTACTCAACGGGCGGGACACCTCGCGGCTCGCGAAGGCGGCGGCGGAACTGGACGGCACCGGCAGGGTCCACACCGCGGCCTTCGATGTCACCGACGGCCCGTCAGTGGCGGCGGGCATAGCGGAGGTCGAGGACCGAGTGGGCCCGCTCGACATCCTCGTCAACAACGCGGGGATGCAACTGCGCGCTCCCCTGCTGGAGTTCGCGGACGCCGACTGGCACCGGATCCTGAACACCAATCTGACGAGCGCGTTCCTGGTGGGCCGGGAAGCCGCCCGGCGGATGACGGAACGCGGTCACGGCAAGATCGTCAACATCTGCTCGCTGCAGAGCGAGGTGGTACGGCCCGGGATCGCGCCGTACGCGGCCACCAAGGGTGCGCTGAAGATGCTCACCAAGGGCATGTGCGCGGACTGGGGGCCGCACGGCGTGCAGGTCAACGGGCTCGGTCCCGGTTACATCGAGACCGAGCTGACCCAACCCCTCGTGGACGACCCGGAGTTCAGCGCGTGGGTGCGGCGGCGTACGCCCGCCGGGCGCTGGGGGCGTACGGAGGACCTGGTCGGCGGGGTGCTCTTCCTCGCCTCACCCGCCGCCGACTTCGTGAGCGGGCAGATCCTGTACGTCGACGGCGGCATGACCAGCGTTCTGTGAAAGGAGCCTTCGCGATGCTCGGTTGCGTGATCCACGGCCAGGGAGACCTGCGGGTCGACGAACTCCCCGTCCCTTCCCCCGGCCCCGGCGAGGCGCTCGTCGCCGTGCGGTACGGCGGCGTGTGCGGCTCCGATCTGCACTACTGGCGACACGGCGGCGTCGGTGACTTCCGTCTGCGGGAGCCGATGGTGCTGGGGCACGAGGTGGTGGGGACGGTCGTGTCGTACGGGGACGGGGGCGACGAGTCCGCGCCGACCGGGGCCCTGAACCTTCCCGCGCCGGGTACGGACGTCGCGGTGCATCCGGCGACGCCCTGCGGGGTGTGTCCGGAGTGCGTGTCAGGGCGGCGGAACGTGTGCCGGGACACCCGCTACCTCGGCAGCGCGGCGCGCACACCGCATGTGCAGGGCGGGTTCGCGGGCCGGGTCGTCGTGCCCGTCGAGCAGGTGCGGGCGCTGCCGGCCGGGCTTTCGCTGCGCCGGGCCGCGCTGGCCGAGCCGTTGTCGGTCGCGTTGCACGCGGTGCGGCGGGCCGGTGATGTGGCCGGCCAGCATGTCCTTGTCACCGGCGCGGGGCCCATCGGCTGTCTCGTCGTCGCGGCGGCGAAGGCGGCGGGTGCCGCGCAGGTGACGGTCACGGATCTGGTGCCGCGTGCGCTGGAGTTCGCGGAGGCGGCGGGTGCCGACACCGTCGTACGCGCCGACGATCCTGCCGCTCATGGGTGGCCCTCGGAGGTGGACACCGCGATCGAGGCGTCCGGGGTTGCCGCCGGGCTGGACACCTGCCTTCGCCTCGTGCGGCGCGGCGGTGTCGTCGTGCAGCTCGGGATGCTTCCGCCCGGCCAGAGTCCTTTCGCCGGGAACCTTGTGGTCAGCCGGGAGATCGACCTTCGCGGGGCGTTTCGCTTCGACTCGGAGTTCGACGACGCGCTGGCGTTGCTCGCGCGGGAGTCTCGCTTTGATGCGCTGGTGAGCGCGACGATCTCCCTCCGGGAGGCGGAGCAGGCATTTGCTCTGGCGGCGGATCGGGGCAGGTCCTGCAAGGTGTTGCTGGACTTCGAAAGCTAGCCACTCCGTGGACCTGCGGTCGCCCTCGGGCGGGAGGGAGGAAGGGGGAGGGGTGGGTTTCGTCCTTCGGCTGCGGGCCGGCTGTGGCTGGTCGCGCAGTTCCCCGCGCCCCTAAAGGGGCGCGCCCCACTCGCCCTCAGTCACCCAGCGGCCCCTGAAGGGCGCACCCCCACGCTCCCGCGGTCGCCCCCGACCCACCAACCCAGCAGCAGGCGCCCCCGCCCAACCGCCGGAGGCCAGAGGCTCACGGGCGCCACAGGGGATGCTCGCGCTCCGCCCACTCGCGGCTCACCGAGCCGGTGCGGAGGCCTCTGCGGGACTCCGGGGCGGACAGGGCCATGCCGATGTGGCCGGCGAGGACGATGCCGATCGTCAGGGCGAGCCAGTCGTGGACGAAGGTCGCGCTGGTGCGCCAGACGAGCGGGGTGAGGTGGGTGAACCACATCAACAGCCCCGTGCCCAGCATCACCAGCGTCGCTCCGGCGATCCAGGCCGCGTACGTCTTCTGCCCCGCGTTGAACTTCCCGGCCGGCCGCGAGGCCGGCCGGGCGTCACGGCGCAGGGCCGAGCGCAGCCAGACCCGGTCGTGCGGGCCGAAGCGGTTCAGCCGGCCCAGGTCCGCCCGGAACGCGCGAGAGGCAAGACCCAGCAGCACCGGAACCGGCAGGAGCAGACCCGACCACTCGTGCAACGTGACCACCAGGGCGCGGCGGCCGACGAGTTCCGCCAGCTGGGGAACGTAGAGGCAGGCCGCGGTCAGTACGCACAGCCCCATCAGGAGGGCCGTCACCCGGTGCACCCAGCGTTCGGCGCGGGTGAAGCGGCGCACCCGGGAGGAGCTCATGGGCTCCCCGGTCTTCGCCGCCGCAGGCGCCGTCGTCTCATGTGGACTCATCGTCACGTCCGTTCGAGCGGCCCACCCACGCGTCCACGTCGTAGCCACGGTCCTCCCAGTAGCCGGGGCGGACGTCCGACGTGACGGTGATGCCGGACAGCCACTTCGCCGACTTGTAGAAGTACATGGGGGCGACATAGAGGCGGACGGGGCCTCCGTGGGAGTGGGACAGGTCCTTGTCCTGCATACGGAGCGCGACGAGCACGTCCGCGCGGCGGGCTTGAGAGAGCGTCAGGCTCTCCGTGTACATGCCGTCGAAGCACCTGAAACGCACCGCACCCGCCGAGGAACGCACCCCCGCGGCATCCAGCAACCGGGACAGCCGCACCCCCTCGAAGGGCGTGTGCGGCACCCGCCAGCCCGTGACGCACTGGACGTCGCGGACCAGCCGGGTCTGCGGCAGCGCACGCAGATCGGAGAGCGTGTACGTGGTGGGGTGGTCGACGAGGCCGTCGATGGTGAGGCGGTAGTCGTCGGCGTCCTTGTGCGGCACGGACGAGGTGACCGAGTAGTAGCGGAAGCCGCCTCCATTGGGAAGGAGGCCGGTCAGACCGGTGGGGTCCTTGTCGGCGGCGCCGCCGAGGAAGGACTCGAGGCCGCGCTGGAGCGTGGGCGCGGCGGCCACGCCGAGCGCCCCGAGCCCGAGCATGCCGAGCAGGAGCCGCCGCCCTACGGGGGAGCCGCCCTCCTCGGGCTCCCGATCCCGTTCCGGTTCCGGTTCCGATGGCATCGGTCGTTGCGAGTTCACCCTCTGATTCGAGCACCCTTGGCCCCCGATGGCCAGGGGATCAAGGGTGCTCGTCAGTGTTCCGTAATCACTGGTGTTCCGTGATCACTGGTGTTCCGTCATCACTTCCGACCGGCCTCAGGAGACGGATTCCGCCGCCTTGTCCAACTGGAACGCCTCGTTGCCGAGCCCGATGCGGGCGTGGGCCTCGGGCTTGCGGGAGCGCATGAACAGGCCGTGGAGCAGCCCCAGAACGGCGGCCAGCGCGATGATGCCCGGCAGCACCCAGCTCAGCGCCGACCCGGGGCCCGAGCCCACGAGGACGTCGAAGTCCTTGACCGTGTAGCCCGCGATGACCAGGAGTGCGACGCCCGCGATCGCGGAGGCGGCCAGCCGCCACGCCTGCGCTCGGGCGGAGCCCCGGCGGGCGAAGAAGACGACGACCGAGAGCGAGGCCGTCGCCATCAGCAGGATGACGCCGAGCGCTCCGATGTTGCCCAACCACGTGAACAGGTGCAGCACGGGCGCGGTCGGGTCCCCGGCCGGCTTGTCGTCGGCCAGCGCGAAGGCCGCCACGACCACCACCGCGACGGCGCTCTGCAGGAGCGAGCCCGTGCCGGGAGCGCCGCTCAGGCCCGTCGTCCGGCCGAACGCGGCGGGCAGCAGCCCCTCGCGGCCCATCGCGAAGGCGTACCGGGCGACGACGTTGTGGAAGCTGAGCATCGCCGCGAACATGCCGGTGACGAACAGGACATGGAGGACGTCCGTGAACGTCCCGCCGAGCCGCGACTCGGTGAGGGCGAACAGTAGCCCGGCGCTCTGCTTCTGCGAGGCGGCCACGATCCCGGAGGGGCCGGTGGCGACGGTCAGCGCCCAGGAGCTGATCGCGAAGAAGACGGCGACGAATCCGACCGCCAGGAACATCACGCGCGGGACCAGGATGTGCGGACGGCTGGTCTCCTCGGCGTACACGGGGGCCTGTTCGAAGCCGAGGAATCCGGCGACGCAGAAGCACAGCGCGGTGCCGAGTCCCGCCCCGGTGAGGGTGTCCGGGTTGAAGGCGTGCAGCGACAGGCCCTCCTTGGCGGGGTCGGCGACGGCCGCGAGGTCGAAGACGACGACGAGCGCCACCTCGATGAGCAGCAGGACGCCGAGGACGCGCGCGTTGACGTCGATCTTCAGCCAGCCGAGCGCGCCGACGACGAGTGCCGCGGCCAACGCCGGTATCCACCAGGCGACTTCGACCTCGAGATAGGTGGCGAACAGTCCGGACACCTCGAAGCCGAAGATGCCGTAGATGCCGACCTGGAGCGCGTTGTAGGCGACGAGCGCGACCAGTGCGGCGCCGGCGCCCGCGGTGCCGCCGAGGCCGCGCGCGACGTAGGCGTAGAAGGCGCCCGCGTTGTGGACATGGCGGCTCATCTCGGCGTACCCGACGCTGAAGAGGACCAGCACCACCCCGAGGACGACGAAGAGCACCGGCTGGCCGACGATGCCCATCACCGCGAATGTTGTGGGCATGACACCAGCGACCACCATGAGCGGGGCGGTCGCCGCGAGGACGGAGAGCAGCAGGCCCCCCGTACCGAGCCGGTCGGCGCGCAGCGCGCGATCCTGCCCCTTGAAGGTGCTGATGCCGGCACCGTCGGCCGCCTGTCTGCTCGTGCCCGAGACGCTCGAGGCGCTCGAGGTGTGGGAACTGCCCGTCGTCATCGCGGGGTTGTCCTTTCGGATTTCGGGATGGTCGTTCATGCCGTGCCGAGCGCGCTGTCGCGTGCGGCGCGGAAGGCCTTGTACGGGTCGCGGTCCGGGTACGACCACGGCGCCGGGGTCGCGTACGGTCCGATGCGGTGGAACAGGGCGGCCGCTTCGGCACCCCGGCCCTCGCAGAACTTCGCGTGGGCGAGGAAGTTGAGGTCGATGTGGCTGCGCGGGTGGTCGTCGCGCTCCCACTCCAGCCACCAGTCGAAGGCCGCCTTCATCACCTGGCGGGCCCGGCGGCCGACCCAGTGCCCGGAGGCCACGGGGTCGGTGGCGCCGCCGCCGGCGGCGGCCAGGACGCGGTAGCGCTCGGCGTGCGCGACGACGGGCAGGATCGCGAGCGGCGAGTCGGCGGGCGCGTGTTCGGCCGACCAGGCGGCGAAGTCGTAGACCTCGTGCAGCGGGTCCCGGCCCGCGTCCGGCCGGCGCTCGGCGAGCCGGGCCGTCATCAGATGGTGGGCGTGGTGGTGATCGGGATACCGGTGCCGCACCTCGTCGAAGAGCTTGACCACGTCCTCCTCGGCGCCGAGGAATCGCTCCAGGATCAGCAGACCGAGCCAGGGCGTGGGGTCGGCGGGCGCGAGGGCGGCCGCGGCGCCGCAGGCCGTGCGCGCCCGGTCCGGCTTCGACTTGCCGTTCAGGGCGCGTTGCACGGTGGCCAGGGCGAGCAGGACGTTGGCGTCGGCGGACTCCGGTTCGGCGACCAGCCAGTCACGGGCCCAGGCGTGGGTGTTCGGTTCCTGCGCGAGCACGGTGACGCGATGCCCGCGACGGTCCCAGTCGTCACCGGTCGCGGCGAGCAGCGCACGTACGGCGGTCCACCGTCCCTGCGCCAACGCGGCGCGGGCGCCGATGAGTTCGACGTCGTCGAGCGCGGCGTCGAAGGTCTGGGCCGCACGCTTGCGGCCACGGCCCAGGGGCGGTGGAGGTGGGGGTGGGGGCACCGCGGGACTTCCTCACAGGACAGCGGTTCTGTCAGCACGTGATCGCGCAAAGACAATCTCTAACCAACGCTTCACGTCAAGCGGAACAGAGGCGCTACCCGTGTGAACAGGCCAGACCGCCGACCGCCGGTCCGGCCTTAGCGTCCTCCTTGGCCAAGGATCCGTGCCGTCGGCCCTGCCTCCGGCGCGCTCAGCTCACCGCCCTCGCCGCCGCACGGCCCGCCGTACGGCCCGAGAAGAGGCAGCCGCCGAGGAAGGTGCCTTCGAGGGAACGGTAGCCGTGGACGCCGCCCCCGCCGAACCCGGCTGCCTCGCCGGCCGCGTACACACCGGTCAGCGGGTCTCCGCCCTCGGTCAGTACGCGTGAGGAGAGGTCGGTCTCCAGGCCGCCGAGGGTCTTGCGGGTGAGGATGTTGAGGCGTACGGCGATCAGCGGGCCGGCCTTGGGGTCGAGGATGCGGTGCGGGGCGGCCGTACGGACCAGCTTGTCCCCGAGGAACCTGCGGGCGCCCCGGAGGGCCATCACCTGGAGGTCCTTGGTGAAGGGGTTCACGACCTCCCGGTCGCGGGCGGTGACCTCGCGGCGCAGGGCGGCTTCCTCGATGAGCGGCTCCTTGGTGAGCGCGTTCATGCCGCGGACCAGCGCGCCCAGGTCCTTCTCCACGACGAAGTCGACGCCGTGGTCCATGAACGCCTTGACCGGAGCGGGCACGTCCGCGCGCGCTCGCACGAAGACGTCCCTGACGGACTTCCCGGTGAGGTCGGGGTTCTGCTCCGAGCCCGAGAGCGCGAACTCCTTGCCGATGATCTTCTGGTCGAGCACGAACCAGGTGTAGTCGTACCCGGTCTTCATGATGTGTTCCAGCGTGCCGAGCGTGTCGAAGCCCGGAAAGAGCGGGACGGGCAGACGGTTGCCGCGGGCGTCGAGCCAGAGCGAGGACGGGCCCGGCAGGATGCGGATGCCGTGGTTGTCCCAGATGGGATTCCAGTTCTGGATGCCCTCGGTGTAGTGCCACATGCGGTCGCGGTTGATGAGGTGGGCCCCCGCGCCCTCGGCGATACCGAGCATCTTGCCGTCGACGTGCGCGGGTACGCCGGAGATCATCCGCTCCGGCGGACTGCCCAGCCGCTCCGGCCAGTTGGCGCGTACGAGATCGTGGTTGCCGCCGATACCGCCCGAGGTGACGATCACCGCCTGCGCCCGGAGCTCGAAGGCCCCGGTGACCGTGCGGCCGCTCGCCTGGCCTCGCTGGATGTCCGAGGGCTCCAGGATCTCGCCGGTGACCGTGTCCACCGTGCCCGCACTGCGCGACAGACCGGTCACCCGGTGCCGGAACCTGAGCTGTACGAGGCCACGCGCGACCCCGGCGCGCACCCGCCGCTCGAAGGGCGCGACCAGTCCGGGCCCGGTCCCCCAGGTGATGTGGAAGCGCGGCACGGAGTTGCCGTGCCCGTTCGCGTCGTAGCCGCCGCGCTCGGCCCAGCCCACCACCGGGAAGAACCGCACTCCCTGGCCGTGCAGCCAGGACCGCTTCTCACCGGCCGCGAAGTCCACGTACGCCTCGGCCCACTTGCGCGGCCAGTGGTCCTCGGGGCGGTCGAAGGCGGCGGTGCCCATCCAGTCCTGGAGGGCCAGCGCGTGACTGTCCCTGATCCGCATACGGCGCTGCTCGGGAGAGTTCACGAAGAACAGTCCGCCGAAGGACCAGTGCGCCTGGCCGCCGATCGACTGCTCCGGCTCCTGGTCGAGGAGGATCACCTTGCGCCCCGCGTCGACGAGCTCCGCGGTCGCCGCGAGCCCGGCGAGGCCCGCCCCGATCACGATCACGTCAGCGTCGTACGCCATAGCAGGCCCTCCCGGCATTGTTACTGGTCAGTCAGATCCTTGGGCAACGGCGTGACCGAGTCAACTGCCTGGATGCGGCGCATCCCGTCCTGTTTGGATGACGCCATGAGTTCCCAGGAGAAGGCATGAGTTCCCAGGACAGCGGCATGAACCCCGCCGACGAGATCCTCGACGTCGTCGACGAGCACGACCGGGTGGTCGGACAGGCCCCGCGCGGTGAGGTGTATGCCCGCGGGCTGCGGCATCGCAGCGTGTTCATCGAGGCCCGGGACGCCTCGGGGCGCGTGTTCGTCCACCGCCGCACACCGACCAAGCTGATCTTCCCGTCCCTGTACGACATGTTCGTCGGCGGGGTCGTCGGGGCGGGCGAGACGTACGACGACGCCGCGCTGCGCGAGGCCGAGGAGGAACTGGGCGTGACCGGCCTGCCGCGGCCGGTACGTCTCTTCAAGTTCCTGTATGACGACGGGGCCGGGCAGACCTGGTGGTCGGCCGTGTACGAGGTGCGCTGCGAGGTGCCGGTGCGTCCCCAGGCGGAAGAGGTCGCCTGGCACGGCTTCCTGCCGGAGGACGAGGTCCGGCGGCGGCTCGGCGACTGGCCGTGGGTGCCGGACGGGCTGGCGGCGTACGAACGCCTGCGGGAGTACCGGGCGACGGGCTGAGACGGGTTCGGTTTTCTTCCCCGCGGTCGGTAAGGTCGCCCATGTGATCGAATTGGTGCGGAACGTCCGAGTGTGGTTCGCGCCCGAGCGGGTCAGGGAGGACGGCGCCACGCCGGACTACCGGTTCTCGCTCGCCAATGAGCGCACGTTCCTGGCCTGGCTGCGCACCGCGCTGGCACTGATCGGCGGAGGCTTCGCCGTGGATCAGTTCCTGCCGGACCTGCGATGGGGTTGGCGGGTCGGGCTCGCGCTCGCGCTGCTGGCGGCCGGGGTGCTGTGCTCGTTGCGCGCGGTGAACCACTGGGTGCGCTGTGAGCGCGCGATGCGGCGCGGCGAGGACCTGCCGGTCTCCCGCTTCCCCGCGCTGCTGGGCATCGCGGTGGCGATCGTCGCCGTCGCGATGGTCGTGATCGTTCTCGCCGGCTGGGAAGGATGACCGTGCCCGCCGCACCGGACCCCCATCAACAGCCCGCCGCGCGGGACCCCGGCCTGCAGCCGGAGCGCACCCGGCTGGCATGGCGGCGTACGACCCTCGCGAGCACCGTCGTCGCCGTGCTCGCCGCGAAGACGACCCTCCAGGGCGGGCCGACGGCCGCGCGGGTCGCCCTGAGCGCCGTGTGCTGCGCCCTCTGGCTGGGCTTCCTGGCCGTCGCCCATCACCGCATCCGCACGCTGGCGACGGCCGAGGGCGGCCGCCCGGCGGCCCTCACTCCAAGGCACGCGACGGCCGCGGTGCTGTGCACGGTGGCCCTGGCCGCCTGCGCGGCGGCGCTCGTCTCCTGAAGCGATCCGGAAGAGATCTACCGGAAGAGATCTAATGGAGGCCGAGACGCGGATCACGTTTCGTCCCCGCACTGGACGGCATACCGACCGGTCGGCATCATAAGTAGGACCCCTTACCCGGAGTACGGAGGAACACGATGAGCTCAGACCACCCGCCAGGTCTCGATCTCGACCGGTTGCGCGGGCTGCTCGACGCCGAGCGGCCCGGACTGGTCAACGGCCCGCTGACCGGCCGGCTGATCGAGGGCGGACGGTCGAACCTCACGTACGCCGTGACGGACGGCACCGCGCGATGGGTCGTACGACGGCCTCCGCTGGGCCATGTGCTGGCCACCGCGCACGACATGAAGCGCGAGCACCGGGTGATCAGCGCGTTGCACCCGACCGCCGTGCCGGTGCCGCGGCCGGTGCTGCTGTGTGAGGACGAGGAGGTGCTGGGCGCGCCGTTCTACGTCATGGACTTCGTGGAGGGCACGCCGTACCGGACCGCCCCTCAGCTCGCCCCGCTCGGTGCGGAGCGCACCCGCGACGCGGTGCTGAGCCTCGTCGACACGCTGGTCGAACTGCACGCGGTGGACCCCGCCGAGGTGGGGCTGGCGGACTTCGGCCGGCCTGAGGGTTTCCTGGACCGGCAACTGCGGCGCTGGGGAAAGCAGTTGGACGCCTCCCGCAACCGGGAGCTGCCCGGGATCGACGAACTGAGCGCCGCGCTCGGGCGCGAGCTGCCGCACTCCCCCGCGGCCACGGTCGTGCACGGCGACTACCGGCTCGACAACGTACTGATCGGCGAGGACGGGCGGATCGCGGCGATCCTCGACTGGGAGATGTCCACGCTCGGTGATCCGCTCACCGACCTGGGGCTGCTGGTGATGTACAGCATCCCGCTGGAGGTGCCCGACTCCCCCGTTTCCACGACCGCCTCGGCCGCCGGGCATCCTGCACCGGCCGAGATCGTCGAGCGGTACGCCGCGCGCTCGGGGCGCGACGTGTCCGCCGTCGCCTGGTACACGGCGTTCGCCTGGTTCAAGCTCGCCGTGATCCTCGAAGGCATCCACTACCGCTACACGCTCGGCCAGACGGTCGGCGCGGGCTTCGACCGCATCGGCGAGCTGGTGCCCGTGTTCATCGGGCACGGCCTGACCACTCTTCAGGAAGGCTGACCGGACATGGACTTCGCTTTCGACGCACGTACCGAAGAACTGCGGGCGAGGCTTCTGGCCTTCATGGACGAGTACGTCTATCCCGCGGAAGCCGTCGCCGAGGAGCAGCGCGCCCGGCTCGCCTCGCCGTGGGACACGCCCGCCGTGGTCGGGGAGTTGAAGGCCGAGGCCAAACGGCAGGGTCTGTGGAACCTCTTCCTGCCGGACGCCGAGTACGGCGCGGGGCTGACGAACCTCCAGTACGCGCCGCTCGCCGAAATCACCGGCCGTTCCCCGCACTTGGCCCCCACGGCGCTGAACTGCGCGGCGCCGGACACCGGAAACATGGAGGTGCTGGCCCAGTTCGGCGACGAGCAGCAGAAGAAGCAGTGGCTGGAGCCGTTGCTGGCGGGTGAGATCCGCTCGGCGTTCGCGATGACGGAGCCCGAGGTGGCCTCGTCCGACGCCACGAACATCACCACGCACATCGAGCGGGACGGCGACGAGTACGTCATCACCGGCCGCAAGTGGTACATCTCCGGGGCGATGAACCCGGATTGCCGGATCTTCATCGTGATGGGCAAGACGGATCCGGACGGCGCCGACATCCGCCGCCAGCAGTCCATGGTGCTCGTGCCCCGTGACACTCCGGGCGTCGAGGTGCGCCGCGCGATGCAGGTCTACGGGTACGAAGACCACTCTCACGGCGGGCACGCCGAGGTCGTCTTCGACCACGCGCGCGTGCCGGTGGCGAACCTCGTCGGCGAGGAGGGCGGCGGCTTCGCCATCGCCCAGGCGCGGCTCGGGCCGGGCCGCATCCACCACTGCATGCGGCTGATCGGCATGGCGGAGCGGGCCATCGAGCTGATGTGCCGGCGGGCAGTGTCACGCACGGCCTTCGGCAAGCCGCTCGCCCAGCAAGGTGTGGTGCAGAACTGGATCGCGGACGCGCGGGTCGCCGTCGAGCAGGTGCGGCTCCTCGTCCTGAAGACGGCCTGGATGATGGACACCGTCGGCAATCGCGGGGCGCACACCGAGATCCAGGCGATCAAGATCGCGACTCCGCGCACGGTCGTCGACATCCTCGACAAGGCCGTCCAGCTGCACGGCGCGGGCGGCGTCAGCCAGGACTTCCCGCTGGCCGAACTGTGGGCGAGCGCCCGCACGTTGAAGCTCGCGGACGGCCCGGACGAGGTGCATCAGCGCTCGCTGGCCCGCCGGGAGATCAAGCAGTACCTCTAGGCCTTCAGGGCCACGCGGCGCCCAAGGCGCGGTCGTCACATTCCCATCGACCCCCGCGGACAGGAATGTGACGGCCGGCCTGTCGGCCGCGCCCCTACGGCCGCCGCACCTCTACGGCCGCAGAGCGCGCAGCAGCAGGTCGGCGAGGTGGTCGGCCACCTGCTGTGGGGTCAGCGGCCCGTCGGGGCGGTACCACGTCGACAGGTGGTGGACGGAACCGAAGTGGTAGTCCACCACCAGGTCCGCGGGCGTTGCCTTGGAGAAGACGCCCGCTTCCTGCCCCTCCTCGATCAGGGCGCGGAAGCGTTCGTGGTAGCGGCGGCGTTCGGCGCGTACCTGCTTGTTCTTCTCGGGGCTGAGGTGGTGCATGGAGCGGAAGAAGATCGCCGCGTCGTCGAGGTTGTCGATCGTCGTGACGACGACGTCCGCCGCGGCGGCCCGCAGCCGCTCGTCGACGGGCGCGTCCGCGTCCGCGAAGGCGTCAAGACGCTCCTGCTGAACGCGCAGCACGCGCGCGTACACCTCGTGCAGCAGGTCGTCCTTGGAACCGAAGTAGTGGTACAGGGCGCCTTTGGTGACGCCCGCCGCCTCGACGATCTCCTGCACCGAAGTGCGGTCGTACCCCTGCTCGGCGAAGAGTCTGGTGGCGGCCGCCAACAGCCGCCTCGGTACGGGTGTCCCGTCCCCGTCCGTCATCCTGGCCACTTTGCAGCCACCTGCCTTCCGAAAGTCACTGACCGTTGTCGGGGCTGCCCGCACCGTCCGTGCGCGTGCGCAACTCCCGCCGGAGGATCTTCCCACTGGCCGTTTTCGGCAAGTCAGGCAGGATCTCGACTACGCGCGGAGACTTGTACGCTGCCAGTTTCTCCCTGCAATACGTAGCGAGTTCGTCGCCGTCCGTGTCACTGCCGGGGCGCAGACTGATGTACGCCTTGACCGTCTCGCCGCGGTAGCTGTCCGGTACGCCCACGACCGCCGCCTCACGGACCGCCGGGTGGGTGTAGAGCACGTCTTCGACCTCGCGGGGCCACACCTTGAAACCGGACGCGTTGATCATGTCCTTCTTGCGGTCGACGACGTAGAGCCAGCCGTCCGCGTCCATGAAGCCGATGTCGCCGGTGCGCAGTTCGCCGTCCGGGAAGGTCTCCGCGGTGGCCTCGGGGCGCCGCCAGTAGCCGGGCACGACCTGCGGTCCGCGCACGAGGATCTCGCCCTGCTCCCCGAACGGCACCTCCTTGCCCTGGTCGTCGACGATGCGTACGACCGTGTCGGGGCCCGGCACACCGACGGCCAGCGTCCCGGAGACCGGATCGACGGGGGCCTCCTGGCCGGGCGGCACGGAGGCGCACGGCGCGCTGCACTCGGTGAGGCCGTAACCGTTGCGGATGTACGGCCCGAAGCCGGCGCGGAACTTCTCGACCAGCGCGGGCGGCAGCGGCGCACCGCCCGAGGAGATCATCCGGAAGGACGCGAAGTGCTCGCGCGTACAGGACGGGTGGGCGGCGAGTGCCATGAAGGCGGTCGACGGGCCGACGGTGTAGACGGGCCGGTGTTCGGCGAACGCGTCGAGGACGACGCCCGCCTCGAAGCGGTACGCGAGGACGAGCGTTCCGGCGCTGTTGAGGCAGGCACCGAGCTGGCAGACCATCCCGGTGATGTGGAACAGGGGCGCCATCGCGAAGTAGACGGGCGCCTCGGGCAGGCCGAGGCCCGTCCGCTGCCGCTCGGCGTTGAACATGATGTTGCCGTGGGTGTTGGTGGCGCCCTTGGGCGTGCCGCTCGTGCCCGAGGTGTAGCTGATGAGCGCGATGTCGGACGGCCCGGGGTCACGGCCCGCGGGAGCCTCGTGGCGCAGCCGGGCGACGGTCGCCAGGTCGTCCGCGTCGGCGGCCTGCGGCAGCCGCTCGAAGCTCAGCACGCGCGCGTCGTCGCGCGATTGGAAGTCCAGCTCGCATGCGGTGAGGACGATGCGTACGGGCGAGTCGGCGGCCGTGTCGCGCAGATACGACTCCCAGGCACGGTCCGCGCAGACGAGCGCCGTGACCTCGGCGTCCCGCAGGACGTGGCTGACCTCGCCGGTCTTGTACATCGGGTTGACGGGGACGACGATCGCGCCCGCCTTCCAGGCGCCGAGGAGGGCGAGCACGAAGTGCGGGCTGTTCTGCAGCAGGATCGCGATCCGGTCGCCGGCCCGCACGCCACGGGCCGCGAAGTACGCCGCCAGGGAGTCGCTCAGCTCGTCCACCTCGGCGTAGCTCAGCCGTCCGTCGAAGTAGGCGAGGCAGGGGTGATCCGGCGTTTCGGCGACGGCTGTGCGCAGGGCGTGCACCAGCGAGGGCGCCGGGCTGACGGGTGCGCGCTGGGCGTCGTTGAGACGGGCGAGCCACGGCTTCGCCGCGTACAGAGAGGTCGTCACCTGCCGTCCGCCTCCCACTTCTGCTGGATGTGGTTCATGTTCGTCAGCCAGCGGTCGGGGTCGGTGGCCCGCGCCCGGTAGAACCCGGCGACCTCGGGGTGCGGCAGGATCAGGAAGCGGTCCGCCTCGATGCCTTCGAAGAGCGCGTCCGCGACGTCCTCGGGCTCGATCGCGGTCGGCTGGAGCACGAGATCGCCCGCGCTGCCCGTGGCGGCCAGCATGTCGGTGCGTACGCCCTGGGGGCAGATCGCGTGGACCTTGATGCCGCGGTGGCTATAGGTGAGCGAGAGCCACTCGGCGAAGGCGTACGCGCCGTGCTTGGTGACGCTGTAGGGGGCGGCGCCGACCATCGTGAGCAGGCCCGCCGCCGAGACCGTGGAGACGAAGCGGCCGCTGCCGCGCTCCAGCCAGGCGGGGAGCAGTTCGTGCGCCGCGCGGACGTGGGCCATCACGTTCACGTCCCAGGCCAGTGCCCAGACCTTCTCGTCGGCTGCCTCGGTTCCGCCGGAGGCGAGGCCGGCGTTGGCGCAGTAGACGTCGACCGTGCCGCCGAGCGCGTCCCGGGCCTCGGTCACGATCGCGGAGGCGTCGCCGGGGACCGCGATGCCGCCGATCTCGTCGGCGACGGCCTTCGCCTTCGCGGCGTCCAGGTCGTTGACGACGACGCGGGCCCCTTCGGCTGCGAAGCGGCGGGCCAGTGCGGCACCGATACCGCCTCCCGCTCCGGTGACGACCACTCCGGCATCCTGCACGGCTTCCACCATCGGTCTCCTTCGACGCGACGAGAATCGGCTCTGCTGCAGGCCAGACTAACCGGTCGGTATGTAACTGTGGAAGGGGTGGTGGCCCGCACCACAGGGGTGTCCGACCGGTTCTGTCCGCTTCGTTCCCCGGCGCCGATCCGCACGCTAGCGTGCGGATGCCAGCTTCCGCGACCATGGAGGTACACCATGCGCCCCCACGTTCCCGGCACCGCCCGACCGGGGGGCAACCCGCTGCCCAGACGGGGATTACTCGCCGCCGCCACCGCCGCGGCCGCGTTCTCGGCGGGCCCGTCCACCGCAGGCGCGTCCAGCGCGGCCGCGCAGACAGCGGGTTCGGGTACATCCGCAGCCGGCGGTCGCCGGTTGCGTACCGGCTTCGAGCGCCTGGCCGCGGGCGGCTACGCGCCGCTCGACGGCGAGCGGGTCGGCATCGTCACCAACCCGACGGGCATCACCAGGGACGTACGCCACATCGTGGACGTGATGCACGCCGACGACCGGGTGAACCTGATCGCGGTGTTCGGACCCGAGCACGGCTTCCGGGGGACGGCCCAGGCGGGCGGCTCCGAAGGGCGGTACGACGACCCCGCGACCGGACTGCCCGTCTACGACACGTACCTGAAGAGCGGCCGGCCCCTCGCCGACATCTTCACGGCCTCCGGCGTCGACACCGTCGTCTTCGACATCCAGGACGTGGGCGCGCGCTTCTACACGTACATCTGGACGCTGTACGACTGCATGGAGGCCGCCGCCCTCGCGGGCAAGCGCTTCATGGTGCTCGACCGGCCGAACCCGGTGACCGGGCGGGCGGCCCAAGGGCCCGTGCTGCACAAGGAGTTCGCGACGTTCATCGGACGACAGCCGATCTCACAGGCGCACGGCATGACGGTCGCGGAGCTCGCGCGGCTGTTCAACGGCGAGTTCCTGACGTCTCCGGTGCCGCTCGAGACGGTCCTGATGAGCGGATGGAAGCGCACCCAGTTCTACGACGACTCCGGGCTGCCGTGGGTGCCGCCGAGCCCCAACATGCCGACCCCCGACACCGCCCTCGTGTATGCGGGAACCTGTCTCTTCGAGGGCACGAACCTGTCGGAGGGGCGCGGTACTACCCGCCCGTTCGAACTGCTCGGCGCGGAGGGCATCGACCGGCGCTGGGCCGCCGAGGTCAGTCGACTCGGGTTGCCCGGCGTGCACTTCAGGGAGGCGTACTTCGCGCCCACCTTCTCCAAGTTCCAGGGCAAGACCGTCGGGGGCGTACAGATCCACGTCCACGACCGGACGGCGTACGACCCCGTACGCACCGGAATCGCGCTCCTGGTGACCGCCAGGAAAGCGTGGAGCGGCTTCGCCTGGCGCTCCGACAACTGGATCGACAAGCTCACCGGCTCCACACAGGTACGCACGATGATCGACGCGGGGGCGAGCGCCGACGAGGTCGTGGCGGCGTGGCAGGGAGAGCTGGCCGCGTTCCGGCGCGTACGCCGGGAGTACCTCCTGTATGGCTGAGCCGCTCTGCCACCGGTAGGCCCCTCGGTTACGGCTGAGCTCCTCTGCCACCGCCGAGCCCCTCGTGCCACCGCTGATGCGCCCCCTTCCACCGAGACATCAGTTCGGGCATGCCGGACCTGACGTGGCGTATGGCCAACCTTCGCCCTCGGCGGGACGATGCGGGCACATCGCACCGGACACGGGGCCGAAGGGGGCTCGTCATGGCGGAACCGGATGTGGGCGTGACTCCGTACTGGGAGTTGACTTTCGACGCGGACGGGGATGTGAACGGCAAGCAGCGCGACCGGCTGCTCCAGCAGGCGCGGGAGCGGGGCGTCCACGACCTGCTCGTGTTCGCGCACGGCTGGAACAACGACCGGTCGATCGCGACACGGCTCTACAGCCGCTTCTTCGAGCACATCCCCGGGCTCGCGCCGACGGCCCATCTCGGATACGTGGGGGTGATGTGGCCGTCGATGCGGTTCACGGACGAGCCGATCCCCGACTTCGAGCGGTCGGTGATCCCGGCCGCGCCCGGCCGCCCAAGGCTGGACAAGGGCACGCGGCGCGCGCTGGTGGAGGTCTTTCCCGATCGGGCCACCGTGATCGACCAGATCAGCGAGTTGCTCGACGAACAGCCGGACGACGACGCCTCGTTGGCGGAGTACGGGCGGCTCGTGCGGCTCCTTGTCGAGGCGCCTGCTGAGGGGCCGCAGACCGGTTTCGCCGAGGACACCTTGACGGAAGGGCCGGAGGGACCGGAGGGACCGGCGGGGACGGCGGGGACGGCGGGGACGGCGGGGAAACCCCGGTCCGAGCCGGAGATGCTCTCCGGGGACACGGCGGAGATGTGCCGGGCTTTCGCGCGGGCGCTCGCCGACACCGCGCACGACGGCGAGGGCGCGCCGGCCCCGCCGGGACCCGGCGGGGCCGAGGCCGCGTTCGGGCTGCCCCAGTTGTGGGACGGGGCGCACGAACTGCTGCGCCAGGCCACCTACTACGCCATGAAGCGGCGCGCCGGCACGGTCGGTGAGCGCGGACTCGGACGCACGCTCGGGCAGCTCGCGCATGCGTCGCCCGACCTGCGCGTCCATCTCGCGGGGCACAGTTTCGGCGCCCGACTCGTCTCGTTCGCGCTGCGCGGGCTGCCCGAGGGCGTACACACCGTCAAGTCCGTGACCCTGCTCCAAGGGGCCTTCTCCCACTACGCGTTCGCGACGCGTCTGCCCCACAACGCGCGGGGCAAGGGGGCACTGCACGGGCAACAGAGCCGCATCGACGGCCCCTTGGTGTGTTGTTTCTCGCGCTTCGACTCCGCGCTCGGCACGCTCTATCCGCTGGCCTCGCGCATGGCGGGCGACGACTCCTCGGCCGCCGGCCTCGGGCTGCCCCGCCTTCTCGGCGCGAAGTGGGGCGCGCTCGGCCACAACGGGGTCCAGGCGGTCGAGGGCACGAAGAAACTCACACTCGCCGAGGCCCTGCGCACGAAGCTGCCGACGTCGGGGGTCGTGAACATCGACGCGGCCTCGGTGGTGAAGCGGGGTGGGCCCCCGTCCGGGGCCCATAGCGACATCTGCCACCGGGAGTTGGCTCAGGTGGTGCTGGCGGCGGGGCGCGTGCGGTGACGCGTGGCGGCGGAGGTCCGGGGTTTCTCGCCCCCGCCGCCCCTACCCATTCCCGTCCCCTGGGGCTCCGCCCCAGACCCCGCCAGGGGGCCAGCCCCCTGGACCCCCGCTCCTCAAACGCCGGAGGGGCTGAATTACCGCGGCCCGGGCTGATCATTTCAGCGGAGGCCGGCATCAATCAGCCCGTCCGGCGTTTGAGGACGAGGCCGTTCAGGCCGATACGGGGGTCTGGGGGCGGAGCCCCCAGGTACGGGATGGGACGGGTAGGGGCGGCGGGGGCGAAAAAACCGGACCCGCCGCCCCGCACCCGTCACCGATGCGACGGAAACTCCACCACCTGCTGATACGTGGGCCGGTTCTGCCACTGGATCGGGCGGTGGGTGATCCCGCCGACCGCTCGCTGGACGATCGCGTCCGCGCACCACTGGTCCCCGGCCGAGCACCGATCGTCGCCCGGGTAGACCTCGGTGGCGGGCTTGGCCGCGGCCCGGCCGAGGGTGCTCAGCAGAGCGTCCCGGCAGGCATCGAGGCCCCCGTCACCACAGAACGTAGGGCCCAGCTTGCCCTCCACCGGATCACCG
Organism: Streptomyces montanus; assembly: GCF_005786655.1. Lineage (NCBI taxonomy): Bacteria > Bacillati > Actinomycetota > Actinomycetes > Kitasatosporales > Streptomycetaceae > Streptomyces > Streptomyces montanus. The sequence goes on along the minus strand of NZ_VBZC01000029.1, from coordinate 63,420 downwards.
AGAACCGTACGCAGGTCCTTGTCGACGTAGCCCCACCACCCGTACTGGAAGGCCGAGCCCGCATGCGCCCCGGTCGGACCGTGCCCCGCGGACGGCGACTCGTCGACCGTGAGCTGCGCGGTCAGCGCGGCCCACAGATCCTGACCCAGGCCGGGCTTGAACTCGGCCTCGACCAGCAGCGGCCACCACGCGTCCATCACCCGGATCGCGTCCGCGTGCGCATAGGTCTTCGAGGCCGCGGACGTCTGGTTGCGCTGGGCACCCGCCTTCAGCCAGGCCGCCAACTGGTCGACCGCCTTGGCCTGCGCGGGATCGCTGATCGGCTTGCCGCGCAGGATCCTCAGCAGTTCCGGCAGTACTTGCTCACCGCGCAGATCGGTGACCGCCGCCTCCGCCATCGCCCGCGCCAGGGCCGCCCTGGTGACCCCGCCCTTCGCCACGAGCTTCTTCACCCGCTCGTCGAGCAGGTCGCCCCGGTGCACCGCGCCCAGGCTGAAGTCGGCGGCACTGAAGTCCTTGGCCTGCTTGTTGTTCCAGGAGATGTAGTAGTCCTGGTTGACCGACTGCGGATGCTCGGCGGGCGGCGTGTGCGCGGCCGTGTTGTGCCCCGGGTCGAAGTCCTGCCACTCGTACGCCTTCTCGGCCTTCACCGGGAAGGAACCGTCGACGTCCTTCGCCCGCACCGGGTTGTCGCCGCTCATGTAGTAGGCGGTGTCGCGGGAGTCCGTGTAGAACCAGTTGAAGGCGTACGAGATGTGCTGTGCCGCCTGCTGGAAGGACTTCGCGTCCTTGACGTACGACGGGTCGTTGAACATCTGGAAGCCGATGACCGAGTCGGCTTCGTGACGGTAGGTGGAGCGCAGCGAGGTGTACGCGACGGGTTTGCCGTCGATCGTCGCGCGGTGGGTGACGATGCCGTAGTTCGTTCTGAAGACCCGCATCCGGTAGGAGCCCGCGGCCGTGGAGTCGGCGGTCGAGGGTTTCCAGGCGTTGGTCTTCTCCAGCTTCTCCATGGGGGTGCAGACGCCGTGGTAGAGGTAGGACGTGGACTGCTTGGTGGGTGCACCGCCGCCGGGCTCGCACAGCTGGACGGCGTAGGTGTCCGTGATGTCCTGGTGCGATGAGGTGGCCGACCAGGAGTAGTCCTGTCCCCGGCCGAGCTGCACGTACATGCCGACGCCCGCGAAGGAGACGCCGCGTGCGCTGATGCCGGGCCCCTGGAGCTCCTGCATCATCAGCAACTGCGGGGCGAAGTAGCCGGTCTGCGGACCGAAGACGGCGATCGGATGGCCACTGGCCGTGGACTTCCCCGAGACGAGCAGGGCGTTGGACATGCCCTTCTTGCTCGCGCCGCCGCTGAAGAGGTCTTCCGGGAGCACTCCGTCGTCGAAGATCCCCTTCAGGGGCTTCAGCGCGCTCGGCGTCGGCACCGCGGAGGTGGTCGTCCGCGCGTCCGTCCGGGCGGAGCCCGTGCGGTCGTGGACGAGTTGCTCCTTCTCGACGGATCCCGGATCGGGCAGGGCGGTGCCCTTCGGGTTCGCCGGCTTCTGTCCGTACGGGAAGCTGCTGCCGTCGTGGAGGGTGAGCACGGTCTCCGGGTCGTTGCGTCCGCGGAACGACTCCCAGACCTTGGCACCCTCCTCGAAGCCGTACTTCCGCTGGGCTTCGAGGAGGGAGAGCGCGGACTCGACCTCTCCCCCGCCGCCGGTTCCGAACAGGGCGCCCACGACGGAGGCGAGCGCGATCATGTCGGTCACCTTGAAGGGCTCGATCTCGCCCACGTTGGTGATCGAGTCGATCTTGCCGGTGAGGACGTACTCGCCGGGGAAGTAGCGGCCGTTCTTCGCCGCCACGCGGTAGGCGTTGAGGCCGTCGACATAGGCCTGGGCGTCCGCCATGGCCTGCTTCCCGCGCTCGCCGGAGTTGTTGAGCAGCCAGTCGACCTGCTTCTGGAGGTCGGCCTCCGTGTACGGGGCCTGCGGCCAGAACTCCTGCTCCAGCCCCTGGTTGGCGGCCGCGCCGCCCGCGAAGGGGGTCAACTCGCCGCGTCCGATGTGCCGGAAGAGGTCGATGAGCCACATCCGGTCCTGGCCGGCCGCGTATCCCGCGCCGAACTCGGTGCCGTAGCGGGTGGTGCCCTCGATGTGCGGGATGCCGTACTTCTTGTCACGTGTGATCGCCACGTCGCCACGGGGCCGGGTGACGGAGGCGACCTGGTCGGACGGGACGCCGAAAGAGGCGTCGGCGTAGAAGTTCTTGAGGGTGTCGTCGGTGAGAGTGGGGTACCCGGACGACAGCGCGTCGTACGGGCCGAGTTGATCGTCCGCATGGGAGGGCTGCGTACCGAAAACCTGGTGGGTGAGGATCTCGGCGAGCGTGGCGCTGCCGTTGGCACCCGGCGGCAGGATGTCCGCGCACTGCCCCTGGCAGTAGTCGGTCGCGGCCGCCGCCGGATCGGCGGCGGCGGACTGCGGCAGAGGTGACAGCAGACCAGCCGTGAGAACGAACACGGATACGGCTGTCAGGAACCCCGCGAATCCGCGGGGAGTTCTCAGTCTGTTGAGGGTGGTGCGTGAGGTGCGCCGTCGCATAACTGCTCCTCCCGGCGTTGGTGAGCCGGAGGTTACCGCCGGTAGCACGGAAGTGGAAGATGAGCAGTCGTCAGCTTTGCTCATCGCCACGTCGGGAGGTGCCGGGCGACACCTTGGACATGTGGCTGAAAGGGGTTGGGCAGGCGGCCGAAAGCCGTTCCAACGAGGGGCTGACGGGGGGGGTTATGGCCGTCATCGGAAATTGGATGGAGCCGAATCGGGTGTCGATACGTCTATTCGGCGACGTCCGTACGACGACGGCCGAAGTGACCGAAGTACAGGTGCAGGTGTGACGGAGGTGCAGGGCGATGGCCGGTTTCCGGAGTCTGGCGAGACAGGTGCGCGATCCGAGGAGCGATCTTGCACTGCGGCGCTATTCACTGCGCAAGTGCCTTGAAAGATTTGCCCCTTACGGGCATCGGGCCACCTGGGACCACCTGTGTTCCCGGGCCGGGTTCGGACCCGAGGACCGTTCCCCGGATCCGGCACGGCTGGTGGCCGCGCTCGACGAACTCGAGGAGGCGCGCTCGGTGTGGCTCGCCTACGAGGACGCGTTCGCCGAGCGCCGCAGAAAGGAAAAGCACGACGGGTTACGCCGGCCGGGCAGTGTGGACGACTGGCACCGGCTGACCTGGGGCGGTTTCGGAGTCGCGTGGTGCGACGACCCCCGGGTCCACCCCGATGAGCCGCTGGCGGAGGTACTGCGCCGGCTGATCGCGGCCCTGGAGCGCGAGCCCGGCTCCGTCTGCCCGGCGTGTTCGGGCGAACGCCTCACATGGAAGTACGACCTGGCCCACGAGCCGTCCTCGGGCCCGGTCTGCACAAGCTGCGGAATCGTGGTCCCGCGGCCCGTTCTGACACCCGAGGCCCTGGCCGAGGCCAGGCGGGGGCGCATGTTGGTGTCGGTCTGAGCACGACGGGGGTGCGCCGGTCGAAGCCGCACCCCCGTGCACGTAATGCCGTGATGGTCTTGACGCCCTGTGATGCCTACGGCCGCACGACATCCGTGTGGATGGCGAGCTTGAACTCCGCGAGGAATATCGGCACGGCGACCTTCGTGTCGCCGGTTCCGCGCGCGGATATCTTCAGGCCGAGTGGTGTGCCGGGATGCACGAACATCTGCCACACGTAGGTGCGGTACTGGCCGCCACGGGTCGTCTGGATGTCGGTGGTACCGGTCGAGTTGTAGCCCGTGCCGGCGTTCAGCGGGTCGCGCACGAAGCGCGCCCGGTACTCGTGTGCACGGGTGTCCGCCTGCCAGAACACCATCGCGCAGAGCACGCCCCAGCCGTCGTGGCTGGGCCAGATCAGCCCGGAGCGCGGGTCCGGGAACTGCGAGGCGGAGCCCGAGCCGTTCGCCGGGTCGTGCATCTTCCAGGGGTCGTACTGCTCCTCACCCGTGACGTACGGGAAGCGCACCAGGTGGTAGCCGTCCGGGTCGTACGTGATCCTCTGTGTCCCGGAGTGCGCGGATTCCCACTTCAGCGAGCAGATGGCGGTGCTCATGAGCGTTCTCCTCTCCGTGCCGGGTCCGTCCCAACTCCCCTGTGGACAAGACACGTTGACGGAGAAAGCGGTTGCGGAGCGGGGACCGCCAACTGCTTCAGCAGTCCTCGGGCACCTTCAGTCGCCCTTCTCAGGCGCCTTCGACTTCAACGCAGCCCTCGGGCGCCATCTCCCGGCGCATCCGCTTCGGCCGCCCGGAGCCGCGCTCCACCATGAGCCGCGAGCCGCTCCGCTCCTCGCCGAAGACGTCGTCCGGGTTGGACAGCACGCAGGTCTCCAGGGACAGGCAGCCGCAGCCGATGCAGTCCGTGAGGTGGTCGCGCAGGCGGCCCAGCTGCTTGATGCGCTCGTCGAGTTCGGACCGCCAGGCCTCCGAGAGGCGGGACCAGTCCTCCCGGGTCGGCGTGCGTTCCTCGGGGAGTTCGGCGAGTGCGTCACGGATCGTGGCCAGCGGGATGCCGACGCGCTGCGCGGCCCGTACGAACGCGACCCGCCGCAGTGCGTCACGCTGGTAGCGGCGCTGATTGCCCGTGGTCCGGCGGCTGCTGATCAGACCCTTGGACTCGTAGAAGTGCAGGGCGGAGACGGCTGCGCCGCTGCGGGCCGACAGCTGGCCGACCGTGAGTTCATGGATCTTCTCTGGAATCTGCGGCATCCCGTGAAGCCTACCCACCGCGCCCTACTCCCCGTCTGCACGCTCCCGGTGCGTTGACAGAGACCCCGCGGCGGACCATGCTAAGCAGTTGCTTAGACACCGTTACGTGAGAGGCCGGGAAACATGGCAGAGCCGAGGATCTTCACGTCAGCCGACGAACTGAAGGCGGCCGTGGGCGAGCAGTTGGGGCACAGCGACTGGCTGGAGATCGACCAGAAGCGGATCGACCTGTTCGCGGAGGCGACCGGCGACCACCAGTGGATCCACGTGGACCCCGAGAAGGCGGCGGCCGGGCCGTTCGGCACGACCATCGCGCACGGCTATCTGACGCTGTCGCTGCTGCCCACGCTCGTCCCGCAGGTCCTGCGCGTCGAGAACGTGCAGATGGGCGTCAACTACGGCACCAACAAGGTGCGGTTCCCCGCCCCCGTGCCCGTGGGCTCGCGGCTGCGCGCCACGGCGGTGCTCAAGGAGGTCGCGGAGGCGGGCGGTGGCGTCCAGATCACGACCGCGGTGACCGTGGAGCGCGAGGGCGGCGACAAGCCGGTGTGCGTGGCGGAGTCGGTGTCCCGCTACTACTTCTGAGCGGGGGCGCTCCGCTTGGGAGAGCCTGAGAGTCTGCGGATGGTTTTGAGCTGCGGGTGACACGTGGCTGGTCGCGCAGTTCCCCGCGCCCCCTACGGGGTGCGGGTGGCGCGTGGCTGGTCGCGCAGTTCCCCGCGCTCCTTATGGGGCGCGGCACGGCACCAGGCTCATCCCCTGGCCCCCACCATCCGCAGCACGAGGTCGGCGTAGAGCGCGCCGACCTCGTCGGGTGTCCGGGGGCCGTTCACGTTGAACCAGCGTGCGACGTCGACGCACAGGGACAGCACCGCGAGCGTGGTGCCCGGGACGTCCGGCACGTCGAACTCGCCCGCCGCCACACCGTCCTGGATGATGCCCCGCACGACGGCGTCCGTCTGGCGGCGCAGCCCGAGGATCTCGGCCCGGGCCTCGGGGCCGAGCGCCTCCAGTTCGTACTGCACCACGCGCGCCGTGGTGTGCTGCGCGGCGTGCCAGCGGACGAAGGAGCGTACGGCGACCGAGAGCCGCTCGGCCGCGCCGCCCTCGCCGTCGGCCGCCGCGTTCAGGATGGCGAGCGCCTTGTCGTGCCCGATACGGCTGATCCGGTGGAGCAGCTCTTCCTTGGTCTTGTAGTGGATGTAGAGCGCGGCCGGGCTCATGCCGGCACGGCCCGCGATGTCACGGGTGGTCGTCGCGTGGTACCCGCGCTCGGCGAAGGCCTCCACCGCGGCGACGAGCAGCCGCCGGGCCGCGTCCGGGGTGACCTCGGCCCACGGCCGCATCTCGCCGCCGGACGTCTCCTCCGCCGTACTCATCGCTGTTCGCCCCTTCTCCACTGACGCCGCTCCGCTGACAGGACGAACCACAATACCCCGGGACCTGAGCGGGCGCTTAGCGAGCGTATGACGTCCGCCCGGCTGCCCCTCCCCGAGAACCCGCGACGCCCCGCGACACCCTGCGACGACCCACGCGAGGGGTCACACCTTCTCGAAGGGGTCGTACTCCGCGAGGAGTTTCTCCAGCCGGGCCTGGTCGACCCGGCTGACGATCTGCCCGGCCTCCTGTCTGTCCCGGATCACCTTGGCCAGCGTGAAGGCCGAGGTGACGAGGTAGAGGACGGCGATCCCCAGGAAGCCGCGCACCCAGGCGTCGGCGTGCAGGTTGAAGATGCCGAGAGCGGTGGCCGCCATCGCGACGCCGAACGAGGCGACGGCCTGACCGTAGAAGGCTGCCGTGCTCTGCTGCTTGACCGGTGTCTCACTCATGCGGGCAAGTTTCGACGAATGGGCCGGAGACCACATCCGCCCACATACTCAGCCGGATACTCAGAAGACCGAAACGTCCGCAGCCGAAAGGTCAACAGCCGTGCGGAGCCGCCGCACACCGACGTTGAAGTCGCGCGGCGGAGCATCGCCCGCAGATCAGCACTGCCGGTTTCCGTGCCCCGCCCTACGATGTGCGCCATGGCCCGACCGCGTAAGCCTCTCCTCAGCACCGATCGCATCGTCGCGACGGCACGGGCGCTCGTGGACGCGGAGGGCCTGGCCGCCGTCTCCACGCGCCGGCTCGCCGCCGAGCTGGGGGTGAGCGGGCCCTCGCTCTACAACCACTTCCGCACGAAGGACCAGATCCTGGAGGCGGTGGCCGACGCGGTGAGCGCACAGGTCGACCTGTCGATGTTCGAGGACGGCCGGGACTGGCGGACCGCGCTGCACGACTGGGCCGTCTCCTACCGGGCCGCCCTGCGCGACCACCCGAACATCGTCCCGGTCCTCGCACGCGGTCCCGGCCGCCGCCCGGCCGGTCTGCGCCTGGCGGACGCGGTGTTCGGCGCGATGGTCGACGCGGGCTGGCCGCCCGCGCAGGCCACGTCCATCGGCGCGCTGATGCGGTACTTCATCATGGGCTCCGCGCTCGGATCCTTCGCCGGCGGCTTCGTGGACGACGAGACCGCCTACGACCCCGCCGACTATCCGCACCTCGGGCAGGCCCATCTGCTCTCCGAGCAGCAGGAGAAGATCGACGAACGGGCCTTCGCGACGGGACTCGCCGCGCTGCTGGACGGGCTGTCGCAGCAGTACGAGCAGATGCGGCGCACGGCGTGACGCGGCCGGGAGGGACCACGCGAGGGTGCCCCAAGCACCCTCCCGGAACCGTTCGGCGCTCACCGAACCGTCCGTGTTCCATGCTGGAGCCATGAGCACCAGGAACGCGCACCGCACACGGCCCGGGAACGCCCAGGCTCCTGGGCTCGCGGCGCTTGCCGGGCTGATCGCCGACGAGACTCGGGCCGCCTTTCTGCTGGTGCTGCTCGACGGACGGGCCTGGACCGCCGGCGAGCTGGCCCGGTACGCGGGGGTCGCCGCGTCGACGGCCAGCGAGCACCTGGGCAAGCTCGTCGCGGGCGGGCTGCTCGCCGAGGAGCGGCAGGGACGGCACCGCTACGTACGGCTGGCCGACGCGCAGGTCGCGCAGCTGGTCGAGGACCTCGCCGCCCAGGTGTCTCCGGCCGCCGTCGAACGGCCGCGCGGCCTGCGTGAGTCCAGTGCCGGGTCCGCGATGGCGCGGGGCCGCACCTGCTACGACCACCTCGCCGGGCGGCTCGGCATCGCCGTCACCGACGCCCTGACCGGCCTCGGACTGCTGCGAACGTACAAAAAAGGCGACGCCGGGTTCGCGCTCACGGACGAGGGGCTGGCCTGGTTCGACGGCCAGGGCATCCCTCTCGTACGCACCGGGCGGCGGCCGCTCGCCCGGGCCTGCCTCGACTGGACCGAACGACGGCCGCATCTCGCGGGCGTGGCGGGCGCCGCCCTGTGCCGGCACGCCCTGGACGCGGGCTGGTGCGTACGCATCGGCTCGGAACGGGCCGTGAAGGTCACGGACGAGGGCGATCAGGCCTTCGCGGAGCTCCTGGGGATCGAGTCGGCGGCGCTCCACTGAGCCGGCGAGGCTCCGCCGAGATGCTCCGCTGACCGCCTTGTCCGCAGGGGGCCGCCGCTCCCAGCACCGTGTCCGAAATCCGCGAGCCCTCCCGCCTCTTCCCGCCTAACCTCTGGAGCGTGATGAAGTCTCCTCCGTCCGCCCGTCGTACCGACCTGCTGGCCGCCGGTGCCGCAGCGGTGACCGTCGTGTTGTGGGCCTCCGCGTTCGTGTCCATCCGGAGTGCGGGATCCGCGTACTCCCCCGGGGCGTTGGCTCTGGGGCGACTGCTGGCCGGGGCGCTCGTGCTCGGCCTGATATGCCTCCTGCGTGGGGAGGGGCTGCCGCCGCGCGCCGCCTGGCCGGGGGTCGTGATCTCCGGGCTGCTCTGGTTCGGGCTCTACATGGTGGTGCTCAACTGGGGGGAGCAGAAGGTCGACGCGGGAACCGCCGCCCTGGTGGTGAACGTCGGCCCCCTGGTCATGGCCCTCCTCGCGGGGTGGCTGCTCAAGGAGGGGCTGCCGCCGCGGCTGCTGGCCGGGATGGCGGTGTCGTTCGCGGGCGCGGCGGTGGTCGGTCTGTCGATGTCGGGCGAGGGCAGCGCATCCGTACTCGGTGTCCTGCTGTGCCTGCTCGCGGCGGTGGCGTACGCGGGCGGTGTCGTCGCCCAGAAGCCGGCCCTGCGGCACGGCTCCGCGCTCCAGGTGACCACGTTCGGTTGTGCGATCGGCGCGGTGGCCTGTCTGCCGTTCGCCGGTCAGCTGGTCTCCGAGGCCCGTGACGCCCCGCTGTCCGCGACCCTCAACATGCTGTATCTGGGCGTCTTCCCGACTGCCCTGGCGTTCACCACCTGGGCCTTCGCCCTGGCCCGTACGACGGCCGGGAAGATGGGCGCGACGACGTACGCGGTGCCCGCGCTGGTGGTGCTGATGTCCTGGCTGGCGCTGGACGAGGTACCGGGGTGGGTCACCCTCGTCGGCGGGCTGGTGTGTCTGGCGGGCGTCGCGGTGTCGCGGTCCCGGCCTCGGGAGCGGGCGGTCACGACCGCCGCCGTCACGGCCACGACCGCGGCTCCGGAGGAGAGTCCGGAGCCGCAGCCCGAGCAGGCGTAGCCGCTGCGTACAGCCGTCACAGCCGGTAGGCACAGCTGTTCAGCGTGAACGCGCCCTGTTCGCGAGGACCTTGATCGATGCGAGCGCGATCACGGCGAGCCCGATGATGTAGCCGGACACGGACATCGACGTGCCCGTCGCCTCCAGCAGCAGCACCATCACGAAGGGCGCGAGTCCGCCGCCGAGTACGGCCGCTATCTGGTAGCCGAGCGAGGCGCCCGTGTAGCGCATCTCGGGCGTGAACAACTCGGCGAACAGGGCGGCTTGCGGGCCGTACATGATGCTGAGGAAGCAACTGGCGACGAACGTGCCGACGGCCAGCCACAGCAGCGAGCCGGTGTCGATCAGCAGGAACATCGGCACTGCCCACAGGGCGATCCCGGCCGCGCCGAACCCGTAGATCCGGATGCGGCCGACGCGGTCGGAGAGCGCGGCCGCCGCGGGGATCAGCACGAGCTGGGTGAGGCTCACGCAGAGCGAGACGGTGAGGACGGCGCCGCGTTCCATGTCGAGTTCGCGGGTCGTGTAGTCGAGGACGCCGGTGATGAGGATGTAGAAGGTCGCGGTGTTCACGGCGAACGAGCCGCCCGCGAGGAACACCGTGCCGAGATGACCGCGGAGGACGGTGCGCAGTGGGGAGTTCTTCTCGCCCTTCTCCTTCTCGGACAGGGCCCGTTCGGCCTCGCGGAACGCCGGGGTCTCCTCGACGCGTGTGTGGATGTACCAGGCGAGTCCGAGGACGAGCAGGCCGACCAGGAACGGTACCCGCCAGCCCCAGGAGGCGAACGCGCTCTCGCTGGTGAGGGCACCGGCGAGCAGGAAGACCGAGTTGGCGGTCACCACGCCGATGGGGACGCCGAGTTGGACCACGCTGCCGTAGACGCCGCGCTTGCCCTCGGGGGCGTACTCCGTGGCGAGGAGCATCGCGCCGCCCCACTGGGCGCCGACCGCGATGCCCTGCATCACGCGCAGGACGACGAGGAGTACGGGGGCGGCGATGCCGATCGTCGCGTACGTGGGGAGGAGGCCGATGCCCGTGGTGGCCACGCCCATCAGGGTCAGGGCCAGGACCAGCATGGGCTTGCGGCCCCGTTTGTCGCCGAGTTGGCCCGCGATGACTCCGCCGAGCGGGCGGGCCAGGAAGCCGACGGCGAAGGTGGCGAACGAGGCGAGGACTCCTGCGGAGGGGCTGCCCGCGGGGAAGTACAGGTCTCCGAGGACGAGGGCCGCGGCGATACCGAAGACGAAGTAGTCGTACCACTCGACGGCGGAGGCGAGGGCGGCGGCGGTGGCCACCTTGCGGCGGTTTCTGGTGTCTTGGCTGGTAGTGCTGTCGGGGAGAGCGGAAGGTGCGGTGTCCATGCGTGCACACTCCGGTGGGTGCGGGGACGTTCCGGGGAACGTACTGACCGGACGGTATGTAGGTCAACGGTCGTGCGCGCACCGGTTGGGGCGGGTGGGTGTTTCTCGCCCCCGCCGCCCCTACCCTCCCCAAGCTCTCGGCTTCGCTCGAGCAGGGGGACCCCCATCCGTCCCCTGGGGCTCCGCCCCAGACCCCGCTCCTCAAACTCCCCCAGCTACCGCTGGGAGGTGCCCCCAGGGGCTGATTTTCAGGCGAACTCCACCAACGCCCGCCCACCCTTCCCCGCCACCATCGCGTCGAACGCCGCCGGGATCCCCTCCAGCGCGATCCGATCCGTCACCAGCGCCCCCAGGTCGAGACGCCCCGCGCGCACATGCTCGGCCAGGACCGGCAGGTCCCGTGCCGGGTCGGAGTTGCCGTACACGCAGCCCGCCAGCGTCCGGCCCCAGTGGAAGATCTCCAGGGCGTTGAAGGAGACCTGCTGATCCTTGCCGCCGATGCCGACGACCGTCGTGCGGCCTCCGCGCCGCGTGGACTCCCAGGCCGCACGGATCGTGACGGCACGCCCCACGCACTCGACGGCCACGTCGACCCCCTGCTTGCCGGTGAGGCCACGGATTGCGCGCGCGGTGTCCTCGGAGGCGACGACGTAGTCGGTGGCGCCCGCCGCGCGGGCCAGCCCCTCCTTCTCCGGGGACACATCGACCGCGACGATCTTCGAGGCGCCCGCGATCCGGGCCGCCTGCAACGTCGCGAGACCGACCCCGCCGACTCCGAACACCGCGACGGACTCACCCGGCCGGACCTTCGCCGAGTGATGGACGGCGCCGTATCCGGTGAGTACGGCGCAGCCGAGGAGGGCCGCGTCGGCCAGAGGGACGCCGTCCGGCGCGGGCAGCACGCACCCGGCGGCCACGACGGTCTCCTCCGCGAACGCCGCGACGTTCAGCCCGGGATGCAGCTCCGTGCCATCGGCACGATGCGCGTATACGTCCGCCGCGCCGGCCAGCGCGTTCGCGCACAGCCACACTTCCCCGAGGGAACAGGCATGGCAACTCCCGCAGGAGGGTGCCCAGTTGAGTACGACGTCGGTGCCGGGCGCGACATGCGTGACTCCCTCGCCGACGGAGACGACCGTGCCCGCTCCCTCGTGGCCGAGCACGGCCGGGACCGGCACCCTCATGGTGCCGTTGGACAGCGACAGGTCGGAGTGACAGACCCCGGCGGCGGCCAGCCTGACACGGACCTGTCCGGGGCCGGGCTCCGGCAGATGGATCTCCGTGATCTCCAGCGGAGCACCGACGGCGGGCAATACGGCAGCGCGAACCACGTACGAACTCCTCAGAACTGGAGGGACTTGGTCTGGAGGTACTCGGCGAGCCCGTGCGAGCCCAGCTCCCGCCCCACTCCGGACTGCTTGTAACCCCCGAACGGAGCGAGAGGGTTGAACCGTCCGCCGTTGATGTCCACCTGCCCGGTGTCCAGTTGACGCGCGAAAGCGACCGCCTCGGCCTCGTCGCCCGCCCACACGGCGCCGGCCAGCCCGTACACGGTGCCGTTGGCGATGCGCAGGGCGTCCGCCTCGTCCTCGTACCGGATGATCGACAGGACGGGGCCGAAGATCTCCTCCTGGGCGATCGTCATCTCCGCCGTCACATCGGCGAAGACGGTCGGGCTGACGAAGTAGCCCTGCTCCCGCGGGGATTCGGGACCGCCCGCGACCAGCCGCGCGCCCTCCGCGACGCCCTTCTCGATGTAGCCGCGCACGCGCTGCCGCTGCCCCGCGTTGACGAGCGGGCCGATGCGATCGCCGTACTTGGCGGCGGCGTCTGCGGCCAGCTCGACCGCCTCGTCGTAACGCGAGGTGTGCACCAGCATGCGGGTCCAGGCGCTGCAGGTCTGGCCGGAGTTGGACATCACGTTGGCCACGCCGATGTTGACCGCCTTCGCGAGGTCGGCGCTCGGCAGGATGACGTTGGCGGACTTGCCGCCGAGTTCGAGGGCGACCCGCTTGACGGCCGCACCGGCGGTCGCACCGATCTGCCTGCCGACCGCGGTGGAACCGGTGAAGGAGACCAGGTCCACCCCCGGATGCTCGGCGAGCGCCTGGCCGGCGACCGGGCCGAGGCCCGTGACCAGGTTGAACACCCCGGCCGGTACACCTGCTTCGTGCGCCGCCTCGGCGAAGAGCTGGGCGGTCAGCGGGGTGTCCTCGGCGGGCTTGAGGACGATCGTGCAGCCCGCGGCCAGCGCGGGGGCGACCTTGTTGACGATCTGGTGCAGCGGATAGTTCCACGGAGTGATCGCGCCGACCACACCGGCCGGCTCCTGGTAGACGGTCGAGTTGCCGACCTTCTCCTCGAAGGGGTACGTGGCGGCCAGTTCGGCGTACGAACCCGCGACCATGATCGGCAGACCCACCTGCACCTTCTGCGAGAACGGCAGCGGTGAGCCGAGCTCGGCGGTGATGGTCTCGGCGATCTCGTCCTTGCGGGCGACGAGAACGTCCCGCAGAGCCGCCAGCCGGGCCCCGCGTTCGGCGGGCTCGGTCGCCGCCCAGCCCGGGAGCGCGGCACGGGCGGCACGCACGGCGGCATCGATGTCCTCCGCGCCACCCGCGGGGACCGTGGCGATGAGCTGCTCGTCGGCGGGGTTCACGACCGGGATACCGGCCTCGGTGCCGACACCGCCGCACCACTCGCCGCCGATGTACATGCCGTCGTGGGCCTTCATGACTTCCTCCCTGGCTGTTCCTGTCGTCCGCCCCTCAAACTAGCGGCGTTAGTTTTGGTACGCCAGGGGCGGCAGGGGGCGCCGGCGTTCACCAGGCAGAGGAGCCAGAGTTCACCACCCCAGGTCCGGCGCGTGGTCAGGCGCCGGGGAGATGCGCTCCCCGTACCGGTCGAAGACGAAGAGGTGGTCGAGGTCGACCAGGAGGGGGACCTGCATGCCCTGGCGGAGGTCGACGTCGGGGGTGGTGCGCACCACCAGATCGCCCGTGGGGGCGGGCAGCCGCTCCTCCCTGGGCTCGTACGCGTCGCCGTCCCGGTCCAGCACCACCACGGGTCCGGCCCGCAGGGAGACCGCGCGTTCCCTCAGCCGGTCCAGCACGGTCATCCGGGAGGTGTCCCTGCGACGGCGTACGAGCGACTGCGGGCGCGGGGCCTCCAGCTCCGGTACGACGGCGGGCTGCGAGCCGGTGTTGAAGTGCACCAGCACCTCGTGCCCCTGGTACTCGACGTGCTCCACCAGACCGCTGATCGGCACCTCGCCGGGTCTGGCCGCGGAGCGCGGGGCCAGGCGTACGGCCTCCGAACGCAGGCCGACGATGACCTCGCGGCCCTGCTGCACCCGCAGCAACTGATGGTCCAGACAGAGGGGTTCGGGCAGCCGCAACGCCTGGCGGCCCAGACCGATCGACATCGCTCCGTCGAGCGGCGCGCGGACGACGCCGCGCAGCAGATTGATCCGCGGGATGCCGATGAAGGCGGCGACGAAGACATTCGCGGGCCGTGCGTAGACCATGCGCGGGGTGTCCAGCTGCTGGAGGATGCCGCCGCGCAGCACCGCGACGCGGTCGCCCAGCGACATCGCCTCGGCCTGGTCGTGGGTGACGTACACCGTGGTGGCGCCCACCTCCCTGGTGACCCTGGAGATCTCGGTCCGCAGATGGTTGCGGAGCTTGGCGTCGAGATTGGACAGCGGCTCGTCCATCAGAAAGGCGGAGGGGTGCCGGGCGATGGCACGGCCCATGGCGACGCGCTGGCGTTCGCCGCCGGAGAGCTGGTGGGGGTAGCGGCCCAGCAGGTCCTCGATGCCGAGCATCCGGGCCGTGGCGTCCACGCGCGGGGAGTGGTCCTCGCCGGGGCTCTCCATGCGCAGCGGAAAGGCGATGTTTCCGCGTGTCGTCATGGTCGGGTACAGGGCGAAGCTCTGGAAGACCATGGCCATGTCGCGCTCGCTGGGATCCAGGTCGTTGGCGTACTCGCCGTCGAGGAGCACCTCGCCCTCGGTGACCTCCTCCAGTCCGGCGATCATCCTCAGCACGGTCGACTTGCCGCAGCCCGAGGGTCCGAGCAGGACGAGGAACTCGCCGGGCTCGATGTCGAGTGACAGCTTTTCCACCGCGCGGATGCCGCGCTGGTACGACTTGCTGACCCTGTTCAGGGAGATGGCGCGTGTCATTGCGTGGGTTCCCCCGGGGCTTCCGGTGTGCGTGCGCGGAAAAAAGTCGTGGGGGTCACGGAAACTAACGGACCGCACGGGCGCGGGGAAGACCGTCCGAAGGATTGGTACGGTCCGTTTACGGAGAATCCGGAAGAGGATTCTCCGCTTCAACCCGGCGCACGCTCGCTGTGCGCCGGATCAGTGCCGCTCGTGCTCCGGCGCGGACGTCGTATGCTCCGTCTTCCGCGTCCGCGCGCCCCCCGTACGATGCGGCCGCAGCCCCAGCCCCGAGGCGATCAGCAGCAGCGCGCCCAGCATCACGAACGGGGCGGCCGTGCCCGCGATTCCGGCGATCAGGCCCGCGGCCGCCGGTGCCGCTGCCTGGCCCAGCCGGTTGCCGGTCAGGCGCAGTGCCAGGGCCGTGGAGCGGGCGTCCTCCGGGGCGGCCTGGACCACCGTCGTCATCGACAAGGGCTGGCCGACGCCCAGGCAGAAGCCGAGGGCCGCGAGCATCACGGCCAGCGCCCAGACCGGGACCGGCAGCGCGATGCCCACGCACAGGAAGGCCGCCAGCAGACAGGTCGTGGTGAGCAGCACGGCCCGGCCCAGCAGTCGCAGCATCGGCGTCATCACCAGACGGCACGCGATGGTCGCCGCCGCGCGCAGGCTCAGCAGCAGGCCGATCACGGACGGTGCGATGCCCCGGTGCTCGCCGACCACCGGAAGGTACGCGGTGAGGATGTCCGTCGCCGAGAGGACGGCGAGGCTGATGAAGATGCCCGCGGGGACGCCCCGGGTGCGCAGGATGCGGTGCACGGGGGCGCGCTCACCCTGGCGGGCACGGGACGTGGCCGGCGCGCGGTGCTCGATGCGCCACAGCGAGGTGAACGAGACCGCGGCGCCCGCGCCCGCGACGAGCAGCGCGAGCGCGCTCGTGCCGGCCATGTCGGGGCCGCCGATCAGTGCGCCCGCGGCGATCGGGCCGACCAGCTGACCGAGGGACGCGCCGATGGTGAAGTGGCCGAAGTTGCGGTCCTGTTCGTGCGGCTCGGACTGGCGGGCCACGATCGACTGGGCGCCGATCACGAAAGAGAGGTGCCCGAGGCCCATCACCCCGCTCCAAGCCGCCATCGCGAGCAGGGAGTTCGCCGTACCGCTGAGGGCACAGCCACCGGCGATGAGCACGACGCCGGCCGGCAGCAGTGGAGCGCACCGTCCGTGGTCGGTCCTGCGGCCGAGCGGTACGGCGGCGAACAGCGGCAGCAGCGCGTACACGCCCGCGATGACACCGACCGCGCGCTCGTCCGCGCCCAGCGCGAGGGCCCGGTAGGAGACGGCGGGCCGGGCCATCGACACCGCCCCCTGCGCGAAGCTGAAGGCGATGACGAGGCGGAGCAGCCAGCCGCGGTTCCGACCGGGCCTCACGATGTGTTCCTCCAAGAAGGGGTCGGGAGTACGGGGTCAGATGATGCCGAACACAATCCCCGCGCCGAGTACCACGAGCGACGTGAGCGCGGCCCACTTGACCACGAACTTGGTGTGGTCGCCGAACTCCACCTTCGCCATACCCACCAGGACGTACACGGCCGGCACCAGCGGGCTCGACATGTGCAGCGGCTGGCCGACGAGCGAGGCGCGGGCGATCTCGAGCGGCGAGACGCCGTGCGCGGCTCCGGCCTCCGCGAGCACCGGCAGGACGCCGAAGTAGAAGCCGTCGTTCGACATGAAGTAGGTGAGCGGCAGGCTCAGGAAGCCGGTGACGAGCGCCATGTGCGGGCCCATGCCGCCGGGGATGCTGTCGACGATCCACTTGGCCATGGAGTCGACCATGCCGGTGCCCTGCAGGACGCCGGTGAAGACGGCGGCGGCGAAGACCATGCCGGAGACGTTGAGGACGTTGTCGGCGTGGGCCGCGAGCCGGGCCCTCTGGTCGGGAATACGCGGGAAGTTGACGGTCAGCGCGAGCGCGGCACCGAGGATGAACAGGACCGGGATCGGCAGCCACTCCATGATCATCGCGGTGAGGAGGACGACCGTGAGCAGCGCGTTGAACCAGTAGAGCTTGGGGCGCAGCGTCGGGCGGTTGGGGTCCAGGCCCTGGAGCCGTGCGTCGTCTTCGGAGTCGTCACCCTGGGAGTCGTCCGAGCCGTCCGAGCCGTTGGATCCGTCCGAGCCGTCGGAGGCCTCGGCGTCCGTCCCGGTGCCGGCACCGCCGGCGGCCTTCGCGGTGCGGCCCTTCTTGTCGCCGGAGCCGCCCGAGCCGGCGCCGACGAGGACCGTCTCCGTCTGCGGCTCCTTCTCCAGGACGTCGGTCAGGCTCAGTACGCCGAGCCGCTTGCGCTCGCGGCGGCCGAGCACGTACGAGAGCGCGAAGACGAAGAGCAGGCCGACGGCGAGGGCCGGGATCATCGGGACGAAGATCTCGCCGGCGTCGAGCTTGAGCGCGGTGGCGGCGCGGGCGGTGGGGCCGCCCCACGGGAGGGTGTTCATGACGCCGTTGGCGGTGGCGGCGACACCGGTCATCACGACCAGGCTCATCTTGAGCCGCTTGTACAGCGGGTACATCGCCGAGACCGTGATCATGAAGGTCGTCGAGCCGTCGCCGTCGAGCGAGACGATCGCGGCCAGCAGGGCCGTACCGACGACGATCCTCAGGGGGTCTGCCTTGCAGAAGCGCAGGATGCCCCGCACGATCGGGTCGAAGAGCCCGACGTCGATCATGACACCGAAGTACACGATGGCGAACATCAGCATCGCGGCGGTGGGCGCGAGTTGACCCACTCCCTCGATGACGTAGTCGCCGAGCTTGGCCCCCTTTCCGACGAATACGCAGAAGAGTGCCGGGATCAGTACGAGCGCCGCGATCGGCGACATCTTCTTCATCATGATCAGGACCAGGAAGGTCGCGATCATGGCGAAGCCGAGGATGGTCAACATGAATGGTTACCTAACGTTCGCCCTTGAACAGCCACCAGGGCCGGCGGTTGGAGTGACGTTAGGGCGGGTCCACAAGCGTTAACAAGACGTTGACATGCGAGCAATAAGCGCAAAACTCCTGGTCACAGCGTTGCCCCTGTTGGCGCGACGTCGACGGGCACACCATTGAGGACCGCCGTGCCGGACAGCGGGTCGAGCAGACTGCCGTCCAGAAGCTGGTTGACGTTGACGCCGGGTGACTCGGCGGCATGGGTCAGCCGGGTGCCGGGCCGGTCGTGTCCCCAGCCGTGCGGCAGGCTCACCACACCGCGCCGTACACCGTCGGTGACCTCGGCGGGAGCGGTCACCTCTCCCCCGGCGCCCTTGACGCGTACGGGTGCTCCGTCCCGCACACCGAGGCGTTCGGCGTCGTCCGGGTGGATGTGCAGGGTGCAGCGATTGGTGCCGCCGGTGAGGGCGGGGATGTTGTGCATCCAGCTGTTGTTGGAGCGCAGATGGCGGCGGCCGACGAGGACGAGGCCCTCGGGACGTTCACGCAGGGCGTCCCTGAGGCGTGGCAGGTCGTCGGCGATCGGCCGCGGCAGCAGTTCGACGCGTCCGCTGCGGGTCTTCAGGGGCTGTGGCAGGCGCGGCTGGAGCGGTCCGAGGTCGATGCCGTGCGGCTGGTCCAGCAGCTTGTCGAGGTTCAGCCCTTCCGGTCGCAGACCGAATCCGTCGCCGTACGGGCCGAGGCGCAGCATCATGTCGAGCCGTCGCTCCGGTCCGCTCTCGCCGGTGAGCGCGGCGGCGAGTTCGCGGGGGTCGCGGCCATGCACCGGCGAGTGCGGTTCCTTGACGGACTTGCCGAGGGTCTGGTCGATGACCATGGCGTCGACGGCGGAGGGGTCCGCGCCGTGCAAGCCCGTGGCGGCGAGGACGAGCCGGGCGAGGATCTCGGTCTCGGCCATGCGGCCGGGTTCGAGGGGGACGGCCGCGCGGGTGTAGCGGACCTGGTTGCGGATGGCGAGGGTGTTGAACGCGAAGTCGTGGTGCGGGCTCTGCGCGGGCGGGGGCGGCGGCAGCACGACGTGGGCGTGGCGCGAGGTCTCGTTCAGGTAGGGGTCGACGCTGACCATGAAGTCGAGCGAGTCGAGGGCCTTGTCGAGTCGTTCGCCGTCGGGTGCGGACAGGACGGGGTTGGCGGCGACGGCGATGAGAGCGCGTACGGGTTCGCCGTCGGCGGTGGCGGTGTCGATCTCCTCTGCGAGCGCGGCCATCGGCAGTTCGCCCTTGGCTTCCGGGTACCGGCTCACCCTGCTGTGCCAGCGTCCGAGCGCGAAGCCGCGGCCGGGTCCCGCGGGGCGGGGCGTCTTGTCGGTGGCGGCCTGCGGGAACAGGACGCCGCCGGGCTGGTCGAGGTTGCCGGTGAGGATGTTCAGTACGTCGACGAGCCAGCTGGCCAGGGTGCCGTGCGGGACCGTGCAGCTGCCGATGCGGGCGTAGACGGCGGCGGTGGGCGCGGCGGCCAGTTCGCGGGCGAGCGTACGGATCGTATCGGCGTCGATGTCGCAGGCTTCCGCGGCCGCTTCGGGGGTGAAGTCCCTTACGGCGTCGGCGACTTCGTCGAGTCCCTGCACCAACGGGGCGAGTTCGCCGAGGTCGGTGAGCTTCTCCTCGAACAGGACGTGGGCCATCGCCGCCAGCAGAGTCGCGTCGGTGCCGGGGCGGATCGCGACGTGCCGGTCGGCGAGTTTGGCCGTGCGGGTGCGGCGCGGGTCGATGACCGTCAGGGTGCCGCCGCGCTGCTTGAGGGCCTTGAGCTTGCCGGGGAAGTCGGGTGCGGTGCACAGACTCCCGTTGGATTCGAGCGGGTTGGCGCCGATCAGCAGCAGGTGGTCGGTGCGGTCGAGGTCGGGTACGGGGATCGCGTTCGCGTCGCCGTAGAGCAGTCCGCTGGAGACGTGCTTGGGCATCTGGTCGAGGGTGGACGCCGTGAAGAGGCTGTGGGTGCCGAGTCCGGCCAGCAGGACCTGCGGGTAGAGGGCGCCGGCCATGGTGTGGACGTTCGGGTTGCCCAGGACGATTCCGACGGCATGCGGTCCGTGCCGCTCGACGACCGGCCGCAGTCCGGCGGCGACCGCGTCGAACGCCTCCTCCCAGGTGGCCTCGCGCAGCTCGCCGTCCTCGCGCACCAGCGGTGTGCGCAGCCGGTCGGGGTCCGCGTCGACGGCCCCGAACGAGGCTCCCTTCGGGCAGATGAACCCCTGGCTGAACACGTCGTCGCGGTCCCCGCGGGCGCCGGTCACCCGTGTGCCCTCGATGGTGAGCGTCAGCCCGCAGGTGGCTTCGCACAGCGGACAGATGCGCAGGGCGGTACGGGAGTCGGGGGTGGTGGACACGGGTCCTCCCGGAGGCGTGGCGACGGTGGCACGACGGCCCGACGGGATGCGGACCATGGTCGAGCATACCGAGCGGTATGCAGTGAGGGGAGGCCCGTCGAGAGGTCACGTCGGAAATTCGCGCGACGTTCGCCGTCCGCCCCCTTCCGCCTCACACGTCCGGCCTTCAGTCGAGGGACCGCGCGAGATACGCCCGCAGCAGCACCCGGGTCTCCTCGATGATCCGTTCGTCGCCCGACGGGCCGATGCGGAAGGCGAGTTGGACGAGGGTGTCGGCGGCCTCGACGGCCACCAGGAAGGTACGGCGGAGGTCGTCGTCGGGTTCGCGGCCGAGGTAGGCGGAGAGCAGGTCGGTGAGGCGGTCGGCGACACGGGTGTTGGGTTCGGCGCCGCGGGTGCCGACGGGTATCTGGTTGCCGAAGTCGACGAGGGAGAAGCCGGGCGCGGTGCGCTTCATGACGAGGTACTCGTCGAGCACGGCGTCCATCGCCGCACGCCACCCCCCTGAACCGACCTCTTCGAGGCGGTCGGTGACACGCTCGGCGTAGCGGTCGAGGTTGCGCTGGGCGAGGGCATCGGCCATGGCGCGCTTGTTGCCGAAGAAGCGGTAGACGGAGCCTATGGGGACGCCCGCGCGCAGAGCGACCGCGCGAGTGCTCAGGTCGTCGTAGCCGACCTCGTCGAGGAGGTCGGCGCAGGCGTCGAGGATACGGGTGAGTCGTTCCGCGCTACGGCGCTGGACAGGCGCACGGCGGAGTGTTGTCGCGTGGGGCACGGGCTTCATGATGCCTTTCCGCGGGGATGCGGTGAACCGTGCCCCTCCCTACGCCCGTCGGCGCCACCCGCACTCACCGACGGCGAGGGTCCGGGCTCGGACGCGGTGATGTCCGCGGTGCTCTCGACGGGTTCACCGTCGACGGCCCAGACGGTGTCGTCGTCGGCGTACAGGCGCGCCGTGACCTGATGCGTCCCCCGGGTGACGAGATCGCCGGCGAGGTGGTGGGCCGGGTCGCGGAGCACGGCGACGCCGCGGCCGTCCAGCCGGAGGAGGGCATAGCCGCGTCCTTCCTCGGCCACATCCTTCGTGCGAGCCGGTGAGAAGCGGAAGTCGCGGACGGTCACGCGAACGTCCCAGCCGCCGTCGGCGTCGGGTTGCACTTCGATCGCGACCTCGGGTGCGCGCTTCTTGTCGATCTCACGGTAGTGCCGCCCCTCTTCGTCCGTGTCGTCCAGCACCTTCCCCACCGGTGACGGATTCACCCCACCGTCCTCGCCCGCACCACCGGAGTCGCAGCCCGTCAGACCCGCCGGCAAGGCACCGAGCAGGACACAGACCGCGAGCACGGCGAGGAGTCCGCGCGTCCACGACATGCCGGGGAGATTAGGGCACCGCTCCGACAGGCGAATCCCCCTGAAGTCGGGTTCTCGGGCCCTACAGCGACAGCGGGCCTTGACCCGATCGAGCCGTCTCCCGCCGTCTTCCCGCCGTCCCCCATGGTCTCCGCTCGCGCACGCCTTGCGCCCGGAAACCCTGAATCCTACGGTGTTGCATAGGAATCATGAAAAAGGGAGCGATCATGCACGGGGATGCGCGCAAGACCGCCGAGGCGCTGACGTACCTCTCGGGCTTCGGCAACGAGCACAGTTCGGAGGCGGTGCCGGGCGCGCTGCCGCTCGGCCGCAACTCACCGCAGCGCGCACCGCTCGGGCTGTACGCGGAGCAGCTGAGCGGTTCGGCGTTCACGGAGCCGAGGGCGCGGAACCGCCGTTCGTGGCTGTACCGGATCCGCCCGTCGGCCGCCCACCCGGCGTTCACTCGCACCGACAACGGCGCCCTCCGCACGGCGCCCTTCACGGAGACGGTGCCCGATCCGAACCGGCTGCGCTGGGACCCGCTGCCGGAACCCGAGCCGGGCACCGATTTCGTGCGGGGCCTGTGGACCCTGGGCGGCAACGGCGACGCGACGCGGCGCACCGGCATGGCCGTGCACCTGTATCACGCCAACTCCTCGATGGAGCGGGTGTTCAGCGACGCGGACGGCGAGCTGCTGATCGTGCCGGAGAGCGGCGGGCTGCTTCTGCGCACCGAGTTCGGACTGTTGCGGGTGGAACCCGGGCATGTGGCGCTGGTTCCCCGTGGGGTGCGCTTCCGTGTGGAGCTCCTCGACGCCGTGCCGGACGGCGGGCAGAGCCCGACCGCACGGGGCTATGTCTGCGAGAACTACGGGGCGCCCTTCGAGCTCCCCGAGCTCGGCCCGATCGGCGCCAACGGTCTCGCGGGCGCGCGGGACTTCCTGGCGCCGGTCGCCGCGTACGAGGACGTCGAGGGCCCGGTGGAGGTGCTGAACAAGTTCTGCGGCAATCTGTGGACGGCGACGTACGACCACTCGCCGCTGGATGTCGTCGCCTGGCACGGCAGCCATCTGCCGTACGTCTACGACCTGCGCCGTTTCAATGTGATCGGCAGCATCAGCCACGACCACCCGGACCCGTCGATCTTCACCGTCCTCACCTCCCCGACGGACACGCCGGGCCTCGCGAACGTCGACTTCGTGGTGTTCGCACCGCGCTGGCTGGTGGGCGAGGACACGTTCCGGCCGCCGTACTTCCACCGGAACGTGATGAGCGAGTACATGGGGCTCATCGAGGGCGCGTACGACGCCAAGGCCGCCGGTCAGGGGGGTTTCGTCCCGGGCGGGGGTTCGCTGCACAACATGATGTCGGCGCACGGGCCGGACCGGGAGACCTTCGACCGGGCGAGCGCCGCCGAGCTGAAGCCGCAGAAGGTCGACGACGGCCTTGCCTTCATGTTCGAGACGCGCTGGCCGGTGACCGCCACGGCCCAGGCGGCCCGCGCGGAGCACCTGCAGCGCGCGTACGACGATGTGTGGCAGGGCCTCGAACGTCACTTCGGCCCGTTGCACTGAACGCCTCGTGACCGGTACGGATACCTCCGTGACCTCATTCGCCCCGGACTCGATCGTCCTGAACCGCAAACTGCCGCTCTGGTATCAGGTCTCGCAATCGCTGCGGGCCTCGATACTCGGGCGGTCGCCGGAGGACCCGCTGCGCCTGCCGACCGAGGAACAGCTGGCGGGGCATTACGGTGTGAGCGTCCTGACCATGCGGCAGGCGCTCAAGGAGCTGGAGGACGAGGGCCTCATCACGCGCCATCGCAGGCGCGGCACGTTCATCGAGCCGAGTGCCCAGCGGGGCACGCCGGTGCGGCTGCTCGGCTCGGTGGACGCGATCGTGGCCCAGCAGTCGGGTATGGCGACGGAGATGCTCGGTCACGGCACGGCGCCCGTGCCGACCGGACTCGCCGAGTACTTCCCGGATCTGGCCGAGGTCGCGACGTATCACCGGTTGCGCAGTGACGAGAAGACCGGCGAGCCGACGAACCACGCCCGCAACTACGTGCGGCCCGAGCTGGCCGGGCGCATCGACCTCAAGGACCTGGCCCGCTGGCCGATGACGAAGGTGCTGCGGGACGTGGTGGGCACGCACATCAGCCGCATCACCGACACCGTCGAAGCCCGCCTGGCGGACCCGGAGACGGCCCGTCTGCTCCAAGTGCCGCTGCTCAGCCCGATCCTGCACTACACAGGCGTCGCCTACGACGAGGGCGGACAGGTCCTCGACGTGGCGGTCATCCACTACCGCGGAGACAGGTTCTCCTTCACGGTCACCCTCGACGCCTGAGCGCTCCGCTGTGAGGCCGATTCCTGGCTGCGGGTCCGTTGTGGCTCGGCGCGTCGGGCTCGCCTGCACCGCTCAGGACCTGTTCCGGCGGGCGCCACCTGGCAGCCGCCACCCCGACACGGTCGCCGGCCACGTCGTACGATGCCGAGCGTGACGCACGACGACGCTCCGCTGCTCGCGGACCTCATGCCGTGGTCCGTCGCACCGCCGCGGCTGGGCCGGGGGTGGCCGACGGCACCCGAAGCGGCATCCCTGAAAGCGCGCTGGGACGCCTTCGTGAAGGCCGACGGGCCCGGTCGTGAGGCGTTGTTCGGTGTCACGCGCGCACGGAACCTGCACTCGGCGGTGGCTCAACTGCCGGGCCAAACAGGCGGGACCGGCCGGCTGGCCCGCGCCTCGGGTCCCTGCCCGGAGCCCGTGCGGGTGCTGCACGGGCCGTTCGACGAGCACTGGCTGATCCCGGACCACCGGCTGATCGACGCGGCCCGCCCCGAGCTGTGGCGGGTGACGGACGAGCGGCAGGTGTTCGCCGTCGAGCAGGCGGCCGCGCCCGAGGGACCGGCGCTGCTCGTCGCGTCCGTCCTCCCCGTGATCCCGCCCCAGGCGAAGAACGTCCCCGCGGCCCGTCCCGGCCGTATCCGGCCGCTGTACCGGCGCCCCGGCGGCCTCGAACCGAACCTGGCGCCCGGCCTGGTCGACCACCTGGCCGAACGCCTGGGCCACTCCCCCGCTCCGCTCGACATCCTCGCCTGGACCGTCGCGGTCGCACGGCCGGGCCCCGACGGCTGCATCGTCCCGCTCACCGCCGAACCCGAACTCTGGGCGTACGGCACCGAGTTGGGCCACCGCATGCTGTGGCTCATGCGCCGCGACGGCGAACGCCCCAAGCTGCCCGGCGGCCGCCGCCCCTACGTACGCGCCCCGCTCCCGGCCCGCCCCCTCGAACTGCGCTACGACCGCGACGAGGAGGCCCTCCACCTCGACGAGGGCCGCATCTCCCCCGTACCGCCGGCCGCCTGGGACTTCGAGGTGGGAGGCGTACGAGTCCTGGAGCAGTGGTTCACCGCCCGGACCACGCCGCCGGAGCCCGGCACCCTGGAGGCCGTCCGCCCCGCGACGTGGCCCCAGACCTGGACGTCCGAGCTGCTCGAAGTGATCACGGTCCTCGCGCTGCTCGCGGAACTGGGGCCCCAGCAGGCCGAGTTGGCGACCGGCACACCGGTCACTGCGGCCGAGCTGCGCCGCGCGGGCGTGCTCCCGGTTCCGGCGGCGGCGCGCCGGCCCGCCTCCGTGCTAGACCATCACGAAGAAGGCCCCGAAGGCCAGTTCACCCTGCTCTAGGGCTGGGCGCTCGGCACTGGACGCTCAACTCTGTACGCTCTGCTCCTGCCGCTCAGCGCTCGGCGCCCCGCTTCGGGGCGTACGCGTCCAGGACCCTGCCGAGCGCCCGCTCGAACACCGCCTCCAGGTCGATCGGCCCGGATTGCTCACCCTCCATGAAGGCCGCGGCCAGCCGCGGATAGGCGCCGGTGGCCACCTGGCTGCCGAGGTAGGCGATACGGGCCGCGTTCTCCTCCTCCTCGGACCACGGCAGGGAGCGGGTGCGCTCGGCGGTGGCGAGCTCGTTCGCGGTGTACGTCGTCACGACGCCGTTGATCAACGCGACCAGCTCCATCTTCGTGCCGTACGGGAGGTCGAGCGGTTCGAGGCAGGCCAGGCAGTGCTCCAGATAGCGCAGCGTGTTGGGGCTGAACCCGTAGACCCCCGCCATCAGACGCGGCACCCAGGGATGGCGGTGCATGATGGCGCGCGTCTCCTGGGCGTTCCGGATCATGTCGGCGCGCCAGTCGCCCGACGGCTCCTTGATGTCGTGCTCGACGCCGACGGCGTCGATCATCAGCTCGTACAGGTCCTCCTTGCGGGGCACGTAGTTGTAGAGCGACATCGTGCCGCAGCCCAGCTCGGCGGCGATGTGCCGCATGGAGACCGCTTCCAGCCCCTGCGTGTCCGCGATCCGCACCGCGGCCGCCGCGATGTCGGCGCGGCTGTACGTCGGCCGGGGGCCGCGGCCCGTGCGCTCGGGGCGGTTCCAGATCACTTCGGGTTCTGCCCCGCGTGCTGCCATCAGTCGATCACCTCACCCACATCCTAGTTACGTACAGCGTACGTAGTGCGCTATGGTCTACCCATGACTACTACGTACGCTGTACTTAGTGAAGGTCTCGAGAAGCGCTTCCGTGATGTGCGAGCCCTGCGCGGGCTCGATCTGGCGGTCGCCGAGGGCACGGTCTGCGGGGTGCTCGGGCCGAACGGCGCGGGCAAGACCACGGCCGTGCGGGTCCTGGCCACGCTGCTGCGGCCCGACGCGGGATCCGCGCGGATCGCGGGACACGACCTCGTACGGGAGCCGGACGCGGTACGCCGCGCCATCGGCGTGACGGGCCAGTACGCCTCGGTCGACGGCGATCTCACAGGGCGGGAGAACCTGCGGCTCTTCGCGAAGCTGCACCGCGCCCCGAAGGCGTCCGCCCGAGCCGACGAACTCCTCGAACGCTTCGAGCTGACCGAGGCCGCGGACCGCCCCACCTCCACCTACTCCGGCGGCATGCGGCGCCGCCTCGACCTCGCCGCGAGCCTGATCACACGCCCGGCGGTGCTCTTCCTCGACGAGCCGACAACCGGACTCGACCCGGCCAGCCGCAACCAGATCTGGCAGGCCGTACGCGACCTCGCCGCGGACGGCACGACGGTGCTGCTGACCACGCAGTATCTGGAGGAGGCGGACCGACTGGCCCACGACATCGTCCTGGTGGACCGCGGCCGGGCGGCCCAGCGCGGCAGCCCGGCCCAGCTCAAGGCGCTCATCGGCTCGTACGCGGAGGTGGTCGTCGCGCACGCGGACGCGATGGCAGCGGCGGCCGGCGTGCTCGATCAACTCACCGGCGCCGAACCGCACTTCGACCACGAACGGCGTGCCGTCGGCGCCGTCACCACCGACGTGACCCTCACACTGCCGCGTCTGGTCCGTGAACTCGACGCCGCGGGCGTGCCGTTGCTCGACGCGAGCCTCCGCCCGCCGACCCTCGACGACGTCTTCCTGCGCCTGACCGACAGCCCTGCCGATCCGAAGGACCTGGTGGCATGAGCACCCTCGCGTACGACACGACGGCCATGGTGGGGCGGCAGCTCCAGCGCGTCCGGCACAACCCCGGGCTGCAGATCCTCACCCAGACGATGCCGATCACGATGCTGCTGTTCTTCGGCTACGTCTTCGGCAGCGCGCTCGCCATGCCGGGCGCGGAGTACCGCTCGTTCCTCGTGCCGGGTCTGCTGGTGGCGACCGCGGCCAACGGGATCATGACGGGGATGTTCCAGGCCGCCCAGGACTCGCACCGGGGCGTGATGGACCGCTTCCGTACGCTGCCGATGAGCCGGACCGCGGTCCCGCTCGGGCAGGCGGCGTCCGATCTGGTGCTCACCGGCGTAGGGATGGTGCCGCTGCTGCTGGTCGGGCTCGCGGTGGGCTGGCGCATCGAGGGGTCACCGCTGGAGGCCGTGGCGGCCGTCGCGCTGCTGCTGCTCTTCCGGTTCGCGACGTCATGGATCGGCATCCTGCTGGGGCTCGCGTCCCAGAGCGAGGAGGCCGCCGGGCAGTTGGGCGGCGCGACCTTCATCCTGCCGCTGCTGTCCAACGCGTACATCCCGACGGACAATCTGCCGGGCTGGCTGCGCACGGTGGCCGAGTGGAATCCGATCAGCGCGGTGACGACGGCGGTGCGCGACCTGTTCGGCAACGCGCCCGTACCGGACGGGGCCGCCTGGCCCGTGGCACATCCCGTCGCCGGGTCGCTGGCCTGGTGCGGAGCGATCATCGCGGTGTTCCTGCCGCTCGCCGTCCGCCGGTACACGCGGTCCGAACGGTGAGTGGCATGCGGAAAGCGGCATGCGGTGAGCAGGGAGAGCCGTACCCGCGCTCGGGGTACACACCGGGAGCGCCGCCGCGTGCCGTGGGGATGACGGACGATGAGATCGCAGCGCGGCGCCGGAGCGGTGTGGACACCTGAGCGCGGGTCGGGATCCTGCTCGGGGACGGTCGCCCTTCAGCGACCGGGGTCGCTGCTCAGCGGCCGCCGAACAGGGAACGGCGCAGCCGACGCAGCGGCGCGAAGAGCGAGACCCGCCTCACGCGCGCGAGCCTGCTGTTGCGCTCGTGCGTGGTGTCACGTGCGGTGAGCTCGCGCATCAGCGACGTCGCCTCGACCGTCTCGCCCTGAGGGATGGCGGGGCCACCCATCACCGAGAGATGGCGGTCGAGGCGCGAGCTGCTTGCGCTGCTCCCGCAGGTGATCGCAGGGACTCGCGCCCTGCCACGCACTGTTATCTGTTCCATGTCACTCCCCACCCGTACGAGGGCACCCGGCCCGGGCAGGTTAACCCTATCGCTCCCTCATCACACTCGTGTATCCCGGGAGCAGGATTCACCTTCCCAGTAAGGCTGTTGACGGTCACTCTCCGAATCCAACTGTTTCTAGGGCGAGTTGGACAATGGGTGCGGTAGTGGGCTGTGGAGAGCCGCCCTGCGGTTCCACGGTGACAGCGAGTGAGGTCGCGTCCGTGTTCAGGTCGGTGGCGACCAAAGGCGTGTCGCCGTCGAACAGGCCCAGGGAGCGCGGTTTCGCCTCGGGTCGCATGAGCCACAGCTGGTGGACCCTTCCGTTCGTAGGTCTGCGGAGTTTCGCGGCGGTCACCACGGCGGTGTGCTGCGAGGCGGACGCGACGACGCTGATGCCCTGTCCGCCGGCGTCACCTCCGGACGTCGCACGGGCATCCGGTGCCCCGAGAACGTGGGCGATCTCACGTGCCTGGGCGCGTTCCTGGTCGAGCTGGTCCTGGGTGCGCGACGCCTGGACTCCGAAGAGCGCGGCGACGACGAGCGCGGCCGCGGCCGTGGTGGCCGCGAGGGGGGACAGCAGGCCCTGCAACCGCGAGCCACGGGCGCGTGGCCGCTGCTGGGCCGCACGCGCACCGGGCAGTCGTTGCGCGGCGTACGCGCCGGGCAGCTGTTGTGCGGCATGCGCGCGTGGCGTCGGCCCCGCGGCGCCCTCCTGGGGTGTCGTACGTACGGCCATGAGGACCCGGTCGCGCAGCGCGGCCGGGGCCGGGGCGGCCGTGGACCAGGCGAGGCGGACCGCGTCCTCGCGCAGCGCGCGCACCTCGGCGGCGCAGCGGTCGCAGCGCCTCAAGTGCTTCTCGAAACGCTGCTGTTCGGGCGGTTCCAGGGCGTCGAGCGCGTAGGGGGCGGCGAGCGAGTGCAGTTCGCGGCGCCTGAAGAGGACGGTCATACGGCACCTCCCAGGCATTCCCGCAGCCGCGTGAGTCCGTCGCGCATACGCGTCTTGACGGTGCCGAGCGGCAAGGAGAGCCGCTCGGCCACTTCACGGTACGTGTAGCCGTCGTAGTAGGCGAGGGTGACGGACTGGCGTTGCAGCGCGGTGAGCCGGTCCAGGCAGCGGCGCACCCATTCACGTTCGAGGCCGGCCTCCACCTCCTCGGCGACATGGTCGAAGGCGGGCCCGTTCGCGCGCCGGGCCATCCGCAGTTCGCGCTCGCCGGCCGCGCGGGCGCTGCGGACCCGGTCGACCGCCCGGCGGTGCGCGAGGGTGAGGACCCAGGCGAGCGCGCTGCCGCGGGCGGGGTCGTACCGCCCGGCGGAGCGCCAGAGTTCGAGCAGCACTTCCTGGGCCACCTCCTCCGACTGGGCCGGATCTCTCACCACGCGGCGCACCAGGCCGAAGACCGGCCCGGACACCAGTCCGTACAGCTCCTCGAAGGCCTTCTGGTCGCCTCCGGCCACGAGCACCAGAAGTTCGTCAGCCTCCACCCGTTCCCCTCTCTCCGGCCTCGTAGGGCCCGTCCCCGCTCACTCAATCATTCGGCGCGAGAGCGCCTCCGGATGGGGTTACGGATCAACTGCCTCAGAAATGCGGGTGAAAGTCGAACCAATCCGCCCGCCCAGCCGTACCGAATGGCGATTGACAGGCAACAAAAACACACGGCACGAGTGCAAGGGCCGACCGGACGACAACCGTTCGCCGTCTCTCGCCAGAACCGCCGGTACGCAGCTTGTAACAGAGGACGGACGGCATGACACCTAACACCCGAAGGATCGTGGGACGCAGGAGCCTCGCGACCCTCGTCTGTGGTGCGCTGGCTGCCGGGGGGCTAGCAGCCGCCGGCGTGACGGCGCTCGAACCGGGAACGGCGAGCGCCTCCAGCCACCGGGAAGCCCCGCTGATCTCGGGCCAACCGCAGTTCGACAACACGGACCTGTACGCGTTCGCCAGCCCCGACAAGCCGGACACGACGACGATCGTGGCGAACGTGATCCCGATGGAGGAACCGGCGGGCGGACCGAACTTCTACACGTTCGCGGAGGACGCCCAGTACGACATCCACATCGACAAGGACGGGGACGCGCAGGGCGATCTGCTCTTCCGCTACACGTTCGACACGGACGTCAAGAACGACAAGAGCTTCCTGTACAACACGGGCCCGGTCGAGAGCCTGGACGACCCCGACCTGAACATCACGCAGTCGTACGACATCGAGCTGCTGCAGCTGAAGGACCAGCACCTCGTCAAGCGGACGCAGATCGCGGACGACGTGCCGGTCGCGCCGTCGAACGTCGGCAAGGCGTCGATGCCGGACTACGGCAAGCTGCGCGACCAGGCGGTCCAGGAAATCGGGGGCTACCAGGCCAAGACGTTCGCCGGTCAGGCGGACGATCCGTTCTTCGCGGATCTGCGTGTCTTCGACCTGCTGTACGGGGGGAACCTGACCGAGGTCGGCAATGACACGCTCAAGGAATACAACGTCAACTCCATCGCGCTGCAGCTGCCGAACGACGTGATCCGGGAGTCGGCCGAACAGCCGAACGTCGGCATCTGGACGACGACGAACCGCAAGAGCGCGTCCGGGCACTTCCGGCAGGTCTCGCGGCTCGGGAACCCGCTGGTGAACGAGGTCGTCAACCCGCTGAAGGACAAGGACACGTTCAACGCGTCCGCGCCGTGGGACGACGGCCAGTTCCTGAAGAACGTGACCAACCCCGAGCTGCCGAAGCTCATCGAGGCGATCTACAAGATCCCGGCGCCGGACGAGCCCAGGAACGACCTGGTGGACGTCTTCCTCAAGGGTGTGGACGGGCTCAACCAACCGCCGCATGTGACGCCTTCGGAGATGCTGCGGCTCAACACCTCGATCAAGCCGGCGAAAAAGCCGAAGCGGCTCGGTGTACTCGACGGCGACAACGCGGGCTTCCCGAACGGGCGCCGGCTCACCGACGACGTGATCGACGCCTCGCTGCAGGTCGTCGAGGGTGAACTGCTGGGCGCCAAGAACGACTTGGGCGACGCGGTCGACGAGAACGACAAGAAGTTCGAGAACGAGTTCCCGTTCGTGGCCGAGCCGACCTCTGGTTCGCGAGGCCCGCTGGCCAAGGGCACAGACGCCACCAAGGGCGATGTCCGCAACCAGCTCGGCGACGCGCTGACGCCCGCGGGAACCAGCGGCACCGGCAACATCACCAGCATGGACGACACCACGCTGATCGCCGTCTCGGCGGTTTCCGGCGCGGCCGGGTTCCTGCTGCTCGGCACCGGCGTGCTCTGGTGGCGCAGCCGTCGCCGGGTCAACGGCTACTACTGAGCCGCCCCACCGGCTGGCGCGGCCCGTACCCACAATCCCCCACGGCGCGGGCCGCGCCGCTCACCCCCACGACTTTCGCTTCCGCCCAGGACAATGAGGAGAGGGCATGTCCCCGCGCACGAACGAGGACGCGCAGGAGAGGAACCGCGCCGACGAGGCCACGCACAAGGCCCCCGTCGCCGGCACCCCGCTCCAGCAGAACGGCGGCACGCCCCGGCCTCCCGAGTCCACACCGGCCGCCTCCGGCTCCACGGAGACCGCGCCCCCCTCGGACGAGGGCGCCTCCCACTCCAGCGAGAGCGGCCCACGCGCGGACACCACCAGTGAGCACGCTCCCCCGGCCGACGAGAGCACGCCCGACTCCGGCCAGGCCCGCCCCCAGGCCGACGCGAACGCGCCCGGCTCCACCGAGAAAACCCCCGGCCCCAGCGAGAACGCGACCCAGGCAGGCGAAGACGCGCCCGGCTCCAGCCAAGCCCGCCCCCAGGCCGACGCGAACGCGCCCGGCTCCAGCGAGAGCCCTTCCCGGGCCGACGCAGGGACACCTCGGCCCGGCACGGGTGACCTCCGGGCGGATACGAGCACACCCGAACCTGGCGACCACACCTCCCTGACAGACACGAAGACACCCCGGCCCGGCACAAGCGCCCTCCGCACAGACCAGAGCACACCCCAGTCGAGCACGGGCGCGCCCAAGGCGGGCGAGACCACACCCGAAGCCGGCGGCGAACCACCCGAGGCAGGCACAGAGGCCCTCCCCTCCGGGGACGCAACCCCACGGGCAGACAAGAGGGTGCCCGGCTCCGGCGCGGGCGCTTCCCGGGGCGACCAGGACACGTCACGCTCGTCGAGCGAAGCCCCTCTGCAGATCGACCTGGACGCGGGCGCTTCCCGGGCCGAGGGCACGCCCGCCCTGGGCGCGGACACCCCCACAGCCGGCGAAGTCGCGGTCCTGTCCGCTGGGGACACTCCGCACGCCGACGAACGCGCGAC
Source organism: Streptomyces montanus (assembly GCF_005786655.1). Lineage (NCBI taxonomy): Bacteria > Bacillati > Actinomycetota > Actinomycetes > Kitasatosporales > Streptomycetaceae > Streptomyces > Streptomyces montanus. The sequence goes on along the minus strand of NZ_VBZC01000029.1, from coordinate 30,823 downwards.
GGGCCTCGGTGCCGAAGCGCCCGAGGCACGGCGGGAGTCCAGGCGGCGACGCGCGCTGCGGCTCGCCGCGTGCGCCGTCGCTCTCGCCGTCGCCATGACCGCGGCGGCCGTGGTCATGGGGGCGCGGGACGACAGCGGAGCGAGTACCGCGGCGTCGGCGCCCGCTGTCACACCCGAGTTGCTGGCGAGCGGGAGCCTCGACGCGAGTATCTCCGCGCTCCAGTCCCATCTGAAAGCGCAGCCCAAGGACTTCACCGGCTGGGCCACACTGGGTATCGCGTATGTCGAGCAGGCGCGCACCAAGGGCGACCCGTCGCGGTATCCGCAGGCTCAGCGCGCGCTGGACCGGTCGCTGAAGGTGCGCCCCGACAACGACCCGGCGCTCGCGGGCCGGGCGGCGCTGGCCGCGGCGCGGCACGACTTCCGCGGGGCGCTGCGGTACTCGGACGAGGCGCTGGACCAGAACCCGTACAGCGAACGGGCGTTGGCCTCGCGGATCGACGCCCTGGTCGAACTCGGCCGCTACGACGAGGCGTTGAAGGCCACCGACGAGGCCGACGCCCGCCGCCCCGGCGTTCCGGTCTTCACGCGGTACGCCTACGTACGCGAGCTGCGCGGTGACGTACCGACGGCACGGCGCGTACTGGAGCAGGCGCTCGCCAGTGCCACGGCACCCGGCGACGTCGCGTACGTGGCGACGTCGCTCGGCCAACTCTCCTGGCGCGAGGGCAAGTACGAGAAGGCGCTGACGTTCTACACGCGGGCGCTGCGGGCCGACGGGGCGTACCTCCCCGCGCTGGAGGGCCGCGCCAGGGCCCAGGCCGCGAACGGCGACCGCGCGGCCGCGATCCGCGGCATGGAGGAGGTCGTGGCCGGCTATCCGCTGCCCGGCCCGCTGGTCGCGCTGGGCGAGCTGTACGAGGCCCGCGACGGCAAGGGCGACCGGGCGAAGGCCCGCGAGCAGTACGCCCTGGTCGAGGCGTGGACCGCGCTGGCCCGCGCGAACGGCGTCAACGTGGACCTCGACACGGCCCTCGCGGCGGCGGACCACGGCGACCGCAAGGCCGCCCTGCGCGCCGCCCGCGACGACTGGGACCGCCGCCACACCGTGCACACCGCGGACGCCCTCGCCTGGGCCCTGCACGTCAACGGCCGTGACGCGGAGGCCCTCCCCTACGCCCGCCGCGCCACGGCGACCGGTTACCGCGACGCGACGTTCCTCTACCACCGCGGCATGATCGAACGCGCCACCGGCCACGAGCGGGAGGCCCGCGACAGCCTCTCCGCCGCCCTGGAACTCAACCCGGGCTTCTCGCCTCTGGGAGCGAAGGTGGCCCGGTCGGCCCTGGACGCGCTGGGTGGTGCCAAGTGAGCGCCAGGATCCGGGACATGTACCGAAGGAACCGGAGGAGCTCCTTGCCCCGCCGCCGTTTCGCCGCCTGTGTGGCCCTCCTGGTGGCCACCTGCGCCCTGCTGCTCGTACCCGCCGGGACCGCGGCCGCTCACCCGCTCGGGAACTTCACCGTCAACCGTTACGACGGTCTCGTCGTCGGTCCCGAGAAACTGCGGGTCGACCATGTGGAAGACCTCGCGGAGATCCCGGCGACCCAGGCCAAGCCCCAGATCGACAAGGTGGGCAGGGCGGACTGGGCCCGGGAGCGGTGCGAGACGGCGGCCCGGAAGAGCCGGGTGACCGTGGGCGGGCGGCAGGTCGCGCTCACCGCCGGCGAGAGCCGCGCCCGCGTGCGGCCCGGGCAGGCGGGCCTGGACACCCTGCGGGTGGAGTGCCGTTGGACGGCGCCGCTGCCCGAGGGGAACCTCTCCCTGCGCTTCCACGGCTCCGCCGGCAACGGCCCCGGCTGGCGCGAGATCACCGCACGCGGCGACGAGATGACGCTCACCTCCTCGGACGTTCCCCAGAAGTCCGTCTCCCGCGAACTGACCAGCTACCCCGAGAAGTTGCTGTCGTCCCCGGAGAACACGGCGACCGCGTCCCTGCGTGTCCGCCCCGGTGGCGACGCCCTCGCCGAGGAGCAGTCCGACGCCCCGGCCGCCTCCGTACTGCCGCGCGGCGCCGACCGCTGGACCCGCGCCCTCGACTCACTCGTGGCCCGCCAAGACCTGAGCTTCGGCTTCGCGGCGCTCGCGTTCTCCATCGCCGTGCTGCTCGGCGCCATGCACGCCCTCGCCCCGGGCCACGGCAAGACGATCATGGCCGCCACGGCCGCCGCCCGCGGCACGGCCACGCTCCGCGACGTCCTGCCGCTCGCCGCCTCGGTGACCGTCACCCACACGCTCGGCGTGGTCGCCCTCGGTCTGCTCGTCGTCGCCGGTTCGGCGGCCGCCCCCTCAGTCATCGCCTGGCTGGGCGTGACCAGCGGCATCGTCGTCACCGTCGCGGGCGCCACCCTCGTACGCCGGGCTTGGCGCACACGGGGCCACGGGCACGGGCACACGCACGGCCACGGTCACGGTCACGGTCACGGTCACGGTCACGGTCACTCACATGATCACGGCCATGGCCACAGTCATGGACACGGACACAGCCACACTCACGGACACGACGAGGACCACGACAGCAGCCACAGCCACGACCACGGGCATGACCACACCCATGCTCACGGCCATGCCCACTCCCACTCCCACAGCCACACCCGACCCCCCACCCTCAAGGACACCCTCCTCCTCGGCTTCGCCGGAGGCCTCGTCCCCAGTCCCTCAGCGATCGTCGTCCTCGTCGGTGCCGCCGCGCTCGGCAAGGCCTGGTTCGGGCTGCTGCTCGTGCTGGCGTACGGCGCGGGGCTCGCGCTCACGCTCACGGCGGCCGGGTTCGCGGTGGTCAAGGTCGGCAGCCGGGTGTCGAAGGCCATCGAGAACGGCGCCCGGTGGTCGAGCGGGCGCGCCGCCGGCCTGGTCCGGCGGTCCGCCCCGCTCGGCTCCGCGTTCGTTGTGGTGGCGCTTGGGGCTGGATTGGTGTTCAAGGGGGCGGCAACCGCGCTCGGTTGAGCTACTTTTGTTCTGAATCGTGCGGTTGCGAATGGGGGGCTTCCGTGTCCGAAGAGCCGGGCAGTGAACGGGTGATCGCGGGGCGCTACCGACTGCTGTCCCCATTGGGCGAGGGCGGGATGGGGACCGTGTGGCGCGCCCGTGACGAGGTGCTGCACCGCGAGGTCGCCGTCAAGGAGGTGCGCGCCCCGGCCGGGCTGCCCACCCCCGAGGTCGAGCGGATGTACGCCCGCCTGGAGCGCGAGGCGTGGGCGGCCGCCCGCGTCTCGAACCGGAACGTGGTGACGGTCTACGACGTGGCCATGGAGGAAGGCCGCCCCTGGATCGTGATGGAGCTGGTCCGCGGACTCGCGCTCTCCGATCTCCTGGACGCCGAGGGCCCGTTGCCGCCGCAGCGCACCGCGCACATCGGCGCCGAGGTGCTGGCGGCCCTGCGCGCCGCGCACGAGGCCGGGGTCCTGCACCGCGACGTGAAGCCCGGCAATGTACTGATCGCGAACGACGGCCGCATCGTCCTCACCGACTTCGGCATCGCCATGGTCGAGGGGAGCTCCGCGCTCACCATGACCGGCGAGGTGATCGGCTCTCCCGAATTCCTGGCTCCGGAGCGGGCGTTGGGGCGTACACCGGGTCCCGAGTCCGACTTGTGGTCGCTCGGTGTGCTGCTGTACGCGGCGGTCGAGGGCAGTTCGCCGTTCCGTCAGCACACCCCGCTCAGCACGCTGCGCGCGGTCGTCGACGAGGAGTTGCCGCCGCCGCGTCGCGCCGGCCCTCTCACGCCGATCATCGAGGGCCTGTTGCGCAAGGATCCGGCCGAGCGGCTCTCGGCCGAGGCCGCCGAGCGGGACCTGCGGCTGATCGGCGCGGGCGGCACGCCCCGTACGGGCTCCGCCGCCTACGCACCGACCGTCGCGGCCAACCCCCAGCCGTCCCACCACCAAGCGGCCCCTCACCCGACCCCACCGCAGCCCGCAGCCACGGCTTCCACGGCGTCGCGCACCCCGGCCGCCGCGACCACCACCGCGGAGCCCGCCCACCCGCGCCGTGCGACGGTCGCCGTGATCGCGGGCATGGCCGCCCTGGCGTTCGCCCTCGCAGGACTGACGTACGCCCTGGTCAACCGAGACGACGGAGGCGGCGGGGGCAACAGCGCCAGTACCGGCGGCGGCTCCAACGGCGGGAGTTCCACCGGCGGTTCGACGGACGGCGGCGACAACGGCGGGAGCGGTGGGAGCGACGGAAGCGACGGGGGTGGCAGCGACGGCGGCACCACCACCGAGAGCTCCGGCACGACCGGCGACTCGACCACCGGCGGCGGCCGGACGACCACTCCCCCGCCCCAGTCGGTCAAGGTCACCCTGACCGGGGCCAACACGCGGTACAGCGGCGTCTGTCCACCGCCCGGGGCGGAGGCACCCACATTCACGGCGACCCTCACGGTGGGCCGCGTCCCGGTGAAGGTCGACTACCGCTGGGTGACGAAGAGCGGCGAGCCGTCCGACCCGGGCTGGAAGACGCTCTCGTTCTCCGGCGGTGACAAGTCCCAGCAGGTCAACCATGTGGAGACGACGTACGAGGAGGACGGTACCTACGAGAACGAGATGAGCGTCGAGGTGCGCGGCCCGGTGCACACGACGTCCAACTCGGTGGCGTTCTCCGTGACGTGCGAGACGGAGACCCCGACGGGCGGGGCCTCCACTACGCAATAGCGCTCAGGCCACGCGGTCGAGGACGGGCAGATATCCGCCGGACTGGCCGGCCGCGTTCGGGTGGTACGACTCGCCGATGTTCAGCCAGTTGACACTGTGCAGCCAGGAGCTGCCCGAGCAGATCTCGTGTCCGGTGAAGGTGCTCCGGACGTCGCCGAAGGTGAAGCCGTGGTCGGCGGCACGCTTGGCGATGGCGCTGTCCAGATAGTCGGCGGCGTCGTTGATCGCGGACCGCTCGCCCTCGGTGAGGCCGGCCACGCAACTGCCGTTCAGCTTGTAGAAGCGGGGGTAGCCCAGGACGACCACTTGGGCCGCCGGAGCCTTGGCGCTGATAGCCGAGTAGACGGTGTCGAGCCTTCCGGGCAGCGTCGAGTCGACGTACGCCTTCGCCGTGTTGATGCGGGCGATGCAGGACTGCTCGGACTGGAGCACACAGGTGGTCATGACGTCGGCGAAGCCGGCGTCGTTGCCGCCGATGGAGAGCGAGACCAGACCCGTGCCGGAGCCGAGCGGGCCCAGCTGGTTCGCCACGACATCACTCGTACGAGCGCCCGAGCAGGCCGTGAAGTGGAACGACGAGGGTGAATGGGCAGCGGCCCAGAGGTACGGGTATGCCTTCGTACTGCGCTTGCAGTCACCGCTGGAGGCGATGTATCCACCCGCGCCGACACCGGAGGAGTAGGAGTCGCCGAGGGCCACATAACCGGTGGCTGCGGCCGCTGGGGATGCCTGTGCCGCCGTGGCCCCGGTGAGGGCGAACGCGGCGGCGAGGAGGAGCGAGGTCACGGTTGCCGTGAGTCGGGAACGTCTCATGGAACCTCCCTTTAGCAGGATCTCTGCCATAACTTTCGTAGCGGCTACGCGCGTTGATAGGAAGTGTCCATGCCAAGACTTTTCAGGACCGACCGGGAGTCATCGACGCGTTCACCGTGTACTTCGTTTCCTACCCATGACTAAGACATGACAAAGCTGTGTCGAGCCCCCAACTCCCTTGAGCCTGCCCGTCGCGGGCACGTGACACTTCCGCGTCTTGACGGCCCGACGCCCGCTGCGCCACATTGAAGCCCGGCATCCGGCGCTTCGGGGGGCAAAGTCGCCAATGCAGACCTTAGGCATCAAGTCATCTTCATCAGACAGCGGCGGGCCGCCGCGACAGGATCCGGGGAGGGACCTGTTGCCGCTGCTCGCGGGAGCCGCGGCGGCCATCGCGGGCGTCGGTGCGGTGCTCGCACTCATCGACGTGAACTCACCGCTGCGCGCCCCGTTCACGCTCTTCTTCCTGCTGGCCGCGCCCGGTACGGCGGTGGCGGCCGCGCTGCGCGGGCTGGAACCGTTCGGCCGGACCGTGGCGTCTCTGACAGCGGCGATAGCCGTCAATCTCCTGGTCGCCCAGGGCATGCTGGCTGTGCACCGATGGTCGGTCCGGGGCGGGATCGTGGCCGTCGCCGCGCTCAGCTCACTCATTCTCCTGCTGGTCCTGGTACGGCGGCTGCGTGGCCGTACAGCGAGAAGACGGGCTTCCTGACGTGGACATCCGTGTGTACCGTCCCGGTCAACTGACCGCCGCCGACCGGGCGGCGTGGACGGCACTGCAGTCCAAGGCTCACCTCAACGGCTCGGCCGAGCTGGCGAACCCGTTCCTGTCGCCGGAGTTCACGCTCGCGGTGGGACGCTGCCGGCGAGGCGTGCGCATCGCGGTCGTCAGAGAAAACGGAGAGCCCGCCGCCTTCTTCCCGTTCCAGCGGACCACCACCGGCGTCGGACGGGCCATCGGTCTCGGCGTCTCGGACTGCCAGGGCCTGGTGCACCGGCCCGGCTTCACCTGGGACGCGCGGCAGCTGCTGCGGGCCTGCGGGCTCGCGGTGTGGGAGTTCGACCACCTGGCGGAGGGCCAGACGACGTTCGAGGCCGAGGCCTCCGGCAGGTTCCCGTCCCCCGTCATGGACGTCGACCAGGGGTACGAGGTCTATCTGGGCCGACTGAGGGCCCAGTCGCCGAAGTTCACGAGGACGACACTCGCCAAGGAACGCAAGCTCGGCCGTGACCATGGCGAGTTGCGCTATGTGCACGACGAGCGTGATCCCGCGGCACTGCGCACCCTGATGGAGTGGAAGTCGGCGCAGTACCGCAGAACCGGGCGCAGCGACCGCTTCGCACACCCCTGGATCACCCGGCTGGTGCACCAGCTCTTCCACACCCGCTCCGAGCCGTTCGCCGGGATCCTGTCGGTGCTCTACGCGGACGGCCAGCCGGTCGCCGCGCACTTCGGACTGCGTTCCGAGCGGGTGCTGGCGTGCTGGTTCCCGGCGTACGACCCCGCGTTCTCGAAGTACTCCCCCGGTCTTGTCCTGCATCTGCGCATGGCCGAGGCGGCCGCCGCCGACGGCATCGCCTATCTGGATCTGGGCCGGGGTCAGAAGGAATACAAGGACTCCCTGAAGACACGTGAACTCACCGTGTCCGAGGGGTGGGTGACGCGCCGCCATCCGGTGGCGTTCGGGCACCGGGCGCGACGCGCTCCGGTCCGGGCGTTGCGGAACGCGGTGCTGGCGCGGCCGGAACTGTTGGAGCCGGCCGACAAAATACTCAAACGGATGGGCAAAATCCGCGCGAGTGGTCAGGTAACGTCCAAAACAACGAAAATGTGAGGTCTCGTTCCAGGTCTTGCCATAGGGACTGAATCATCAATATCGTCGTACATCCACCCGCATCGGCCCATCAGTAGCGGCTCTAGGGGAGGGCTCAAGGACCGCGATGGTTCCGGCGCGGGGCGCGGTAGGGGGGTGCCGTGCTCGGTGACCACATCCGTATCGAGCCGTGCCGCGAGACCGACTTTGCCCGTCGGCCAGTTTTGCCAGCTCACCCGGCGTGCACGGAGATCCATTTCGGCATGCCGTAAGTGAGAACCCCCCTTTCGAACCGGACACAATGCCGGACCGCCCAGGGGCGGGCGGTCCACCGGACGAGAGGGACCAGACTCATGAGTTCTTTTCTGCGCCCGGCGGTTTCGGGTCAGGATCCGTCGTTGGCCACGAAGAAGTACCGGCCCATCTCATCTCACCTGGCCATCGCGCCTCCGGTGAGTGTCGTGATTCCCGCCATGAACGAGGCGGAGAATCTTCCCTACGTCTTCAAGACGCTGCCCGACTGGATCCACGAAGTCGTGCTCGTCGACGGCAATTCCACGGACGACACCGTCGCCGTGGCCCGTGATCTGTGGCCGGACGTCAAGGTGGTGAAGCAGCTCGGAAAGGGCAAGGGGGATGCCCTGATCACCGGGTTCGCGGCGTCCACCGGCGACATCATCGTGATGGTCGACGCGGACGGCTCGGCCGACGGCCAGGAGATCGTGTCGTACGTCTCCGCGCTGGTCTCCGGCGCGGACTTCGCGAAGGGGTCGCGGTTCGCCAACGGCGGCGGCACGGACGACATGACGCCCATCCGCAAGCTGGGCAACTGGGCGCTGTGCACGGCCGTCAACAGAAAGTTCGGCGCGCGCTACACCGACCTCTGCTACGGCTACAACGCGTTCTGGCGGCACTGCCTCGACAAGATCGACCTCGACTGCACCGGCTTCGAGGTGGAGACCCTGATGAACATCCGGGTGGTCAAGGCCGGGCTGAAGGTCCAGGAGATTCCGAGCCACGAGTATCTGCGGATCCACGGCGCGAGCAATCTGCGCGCCGTCCGGGACGGGCTGCGGGTCCTCAAGGTGATCCTCAAGGAGCGCTCCAACCGCCGTTCGCTGCGCCGCCGTCCTCACGCGGTCGCGCTCCACACCACCCGGGGAGAGATGTCTTGAGCTCACCCGACATCTCCGTGGTGATCTGCGTCTACACCGAGGACCGCTGGGAGGACATCCTGGCGGCGGTCTCCTCGGTGCGGGCGCAGTCCCGCCCGGCCCTGGAGACGCTCCTGGTCGTGGACCACAACCGGGCACTCCTGGACCGGCTTTCCCAGGAGTACAAGGAGACGCGGGAGGTCCGGGTGCTCGCGAACGCGGGCCCCCGAGGCCTGTCCGCCGGCCGCAACACCGGCATCGCCGCCTCCTACGGCGAGGTCATCGCGTTCCTGGACGACGACGCGGTGGCCGAGCGCGACTGGCTGCGCCACTTCGCGGCGGCGTACGCGGACCCGCGGGTGATGGCCGTCGGCGGCCGGACGATGCCGATCTGGGCCTCGGGCCGTCGGCCGGCCTGGTTTCCGGAGGAGTTCGACTGGGTCGTGGGCTGCACGTACAAGGGCCTGCCTCCGGGGCGGGTACCGGTGCGCAACGTGCTCGGCGGCAACGCCTCGTTCCGCCGTACGGCGTTCGACGCGGCGGGCGGCTTCGCGACCGGCATCGGGCGCGACGGCGACAAGCGGCCGCTGGGCTGCGAGGAGACGGAGCTGTGCATCCGTCTCACCCGCGCCAGGCCGGACGCGGTCCTGCTGATCGACGACCGCGCGGTGATCCACCACCGGGTGCCGGCGGCACGCGAGCACTTCGCGTACTTCCGCACGCGTGCATACGCGGAGGGGCTGTCGAAGGCGCTGGTCGCCCGGAGTGTCGGGGCCGACAAGGGACTTGAGTCCGAGCGCCGCTACACCACGCGCGTGCTGCCCGCCGGGGTGGCCCGAGGGCTGCGCGACGCGCTGCTCGCCCGCCCCGGCGGTGCGGGCCGGGCGGCCGCGATCGTGGCCGGAGTGGCGACCGCGGCGGGTGGGTACGTACTCGGGAGCGTCCGGGCACGCAGGGGTGGCCCCACCTTCTCCGTGGTGGAGATCGAGGGGGTCCCGGGCGACGAGGGGGCAGCGGCATGAGCGGTACACGTGTGTGCGGGACCTGGGGTGATGCCCGATGAACGCCCCTGTGCCCATCCTCATGTACCACGCCGTCTCGACCGCGCCCAACGACGCCACACGGGCCCTGTCCGTGGCGCCCGAGGCGTTCGCCGAGCAGATGGCCCTGATCGACGACCTCGGGTTCACTCCGGTCAGCACCGCCCAGCTGGCGCGGTGGTGGCGCGCCACGGGACCACTGCCCGAGCGTCCCGTGCTCATCACCTTCGACGACGGCTACGAAGGCGTGCACCGGCACGCGCTGCCCGTGCTCGCCAAGCACGGCTTCGCGTCCACGCTGTTCGTCTCGACGGGCTGGCTGCGCGGTACGTACGACACCGGGGGCGGCCTGGACACGATGCTCGACTGGGACCAGGTGCGCGAACTCGCGGACGAGGGCGTCGAGATCGGCGGTCACAGCCATACGCACCCGCAGCTCGACCAGCTCACGGACGACACGCTCCGGTTCGAGCTGACGCGCTGCAGGGAGATCGTCGCGGACGAACTGGGCAGCGCGCCCGTCTCGTTCGCGTACCCCTACGGCTATTCCAGCCGCCGCGTGCGCGAGGCCGTACGCGAGGCGGGATACGGCCAGGCGCTGGCCGTCGGCAACGCCCTGGCCCGCAGGCGCCAGGGGCCGTACGCACTGCAGCGGGTCACCGTCCACCGCAACACCGGCATCGAGGAGTTCGAGCGGCTCGTCGAGGGCCGCGCCATCGCCCGCAACTTCGCCAGGGACCGTGCCCTCACCAAGGGGTACGCCATGGTCCGAAGAGCACGACAGGTCCGGAAGGCCATCCGTTCCCGTGTCTGACACGACCACAGCCCAGCCCGAGACGCCCGCGACCGGGGTGGCCGAACAGCAGTCCGGCCGTCGGCTGCGCCTGCCCGGAATGAGCAAGGGATCAGGGGGCAGCCAGCTGTTCCGGAACGCCTATGCCCTGATGCTCAACACCGGGATCTCCGCCGTGCTCGGGCTCGGCTTCTGGCTGGCCGCGGCCCGCTACTACTCCGATTCCGCGGTCGGCCAGGGTTCCGCCGCCATCGCCGCGATGAAGCTCCTCGCCGGGCTCACCGCGGTGACGCTGACGGGCGCTCTCGCGCGTTTCATCCCGGTCGCGGGACGCGGCACGGGACGCCTCATCCTGCGGACGTACGCGGGCAGTTCGGTGATCGTGGCGCTGGCCGCGGGCGTCTTCCTGCTCACGCCGAACGTCTGGGGATCCTCGTACCGTTTCCTGCACGACCCGGTCAACGGCCTCATTTTCATCCTGGCCGTCGTCGCCTGGTCGTTGCTGACGCTCCAGGACGGGGTGCTGACCGGACTGCGCAGCGCGCTGTGGGTGCCGGTCGGGAACACAGTGTTCTCGGCGGTGAAGCTGGTGCTGCTCGTCGCGTTCGCCGCGGCGATCCCCACCGCGGGTGTGTTCGTGTCGTGGGTCGCGGCCATCGCGGTGTCCGTACTGCCACTGGGCTGGCTGGTGTTCCGGCGTCTGGTGCCCCGGCATGTGAAGGCGACGGAGGACCACGCGCGGCCGCCGACGCTGAAGGAGATGGGCCGGTTCCTCGCGGGCGACTACACCGGCTCGCTGTTCTCGCTCGCCGTGGTGTACCTCATCCCGGTGATCGTCGCCGTGCAGGTCAGCGACGCGGACAACGCGTACTTCTACATCACCACGACCATCGGCGGCACGGTCAACCTGCTCGCCATCAACATGGGTGCCTCGCTCACCGTCGAGGGCTCGCACGATCCCGCGCGGCTCGCGGCGAACACCCGGGCGGCGCTGCGCCGGATGGCCCGGATCATGCTGCCGGTGTGCGCGGTGCTGTTCTTCGGGGCGCCGTACATCCTGGGCGTGTTCGGCCAGGGATACGCGGATGCCGCCACACCTCTGCTGCGCTGGTTCGCGGTGGGCGCCGTGCTGCGGGTGGTCATGGAGACCTACTTCGCGGTGCTGCGCGCCCAGAGCCGCACCGCCGGGCTCGCCTGGCTGCAGGGCCTGTTGTGCGTGCTGGTACTCGGTCTCACGCTGATCCTGCTGCCCCGTATGGGCCTGACGGGTGCGGGTGTCGCGGAGATCTCCGCCCTCGCGGTGATCGTGACGCTCGCCGCACCCAAGCTGTACCGGATCGTCAGGACCGCGCCGCCGGCCGCCGTGCCCGAGGACGCGGCCCCCGACGGGGACCTCGCGGACCTGGGCGCCCGTGACGTGCCGGCGGCCGAGAAGGACGAGCCGACGAAGGGGCGCGGTCCGGCCTGGGCGCAGAAGCTCGACTCGGACACCCTCGCGCTCGGCGTCCAACTCGACTTCGACCACCTGGAGCGGCGGCCCGACGTACGGCCCGGCCCGGGGACGCCGCCCACCGGGTCACCGGCGGTCCAACGGCCCGAACAGCGGCCGGATCGCGGGCCTGAGCACGGGGCCGATCACCGGACAGATCACCGGCCGACCTGGGCGCTCAGGGCGCCCCTCCAGCTCCCGGGGCCACGGCGAGAGGTGGGCCTGCCCGTCGAGGAGCGGGAACCGGGCAGCGAGACCTCCCTGGGACCGGCCGATGTCGAGGCCGAGGTCGAGGTCGACGCGCCGTTCGGCACCTCCGCGCTCGTCCATCGGGGACGCGAGGAATACGAAGAGCGCGAGGGAGACGAGGAACACGAGGGGCACCAGGGAGACGCCGACGAGACCGGTGCGCCGCCCGGACAGCAGCCAGGACAGCAGCCGGGACAGCAACCCGTGCCGTCGGCCGGACCGTCGGCCGGATCCCCGTCGTCTCCGTGGGAGCGACTGCGGCCCACCCGGGTCGGCGTGGTGCTCGGCTGTCTGCTGCTGGCCGCGCTCGTCCTGTACTGGGTGCCCGTGTCCGCCCTCGGGGAGAGGGACCTCGACCGGATGGGCGGGCTCGGGCTGGTGTCCATCCTGCCCCTGCCCACACTGGCCGGGGCCGCGCTGCTGGTCACGGTGTTCGCCTCGCTGCTCTGGCGCAACCGCGAGCACAGGGGGCTGCTCCTGGTCACCCTGCTGGCCACCGTCGTCTCGCTGCACGCGCTGCCCGCGGTGATCGAGACCGAACCGCGGTTCGCGACGGCCTGGCAGCACCTCGGGTTCCTGGAGTACATCGACCGGACCGGTTCGGCCGTGCCCGACCTGGACGCGCGCTGGAGCTGGCCCGGCTTCTTCGCGGCGGCCGCGTTCGTCGCGAAGGCCTGCGGGGTCGACGACCTCACCGAGGTCATCCGCTGGTGGCCGCTGACCATGCAACTCCTCTATCTGGCGCCGATGTTCCTGCTCGTACGCCATATGCGCGCGGGCTGGCGGGCCAAGTGGACGGGCGTGTGGGTCTTCGTGCTCAGCGGCTGGGTCGGCCAGGACTACTTCTCGCCGCAGGGCTTCACCTACCTGCTGTATCTCGTCTTCGTGGCGATCCTGCTCGTGTGGTTCCGGGCGCCGCGCGTGCTGTGGACCAAACAGCGTCCCGGCGAGCTGGAGGTCGAGCCGACGAACCGGCGCCAGCGGGCCGTGCTGCTGATGGTCCTGATCGGCCTGTTCATGGCGACGGTCCCGGCACACCAGCTCACGCCGTTCGTGATGCTGGGCGTCCTCACGGTCCTCGTCATGATCGGCCGCTCCGAACTGCGGGGCCTGCCCGTTCTGTTCGCCGTCATGGTGACCGTATGGGTGGGCTTCCTCGCCGAGCCGTACTGGTCCGGACACTTCGACGAGATGTTCGGCGGGGTCGGCGGAGTGGGCGGCAATGTGTCGTCGTCGGTCTCCGGCCGTATCGGCGAGGGCAGTTCGAGCCACAAACTCGTGCTGTACGCGCGCGTGGCCCTCGCCGGCTCGGTGATGGCGCTCGCCTGCTGGGGCTGGTGGCGGCGGCGCGACCACAAGTACCGCGAACGGTCGCTGCTCGTCCTCACCTTCGTGCCGTTCCTGGGCTTCGGCATGCAGTCGTACGGCGGCGAGATGGCCCTGCGCGTATTCATGTTCGCCCTGCCGGGCGCGGCGCTGCTCGCCGGACTCGCCCTCTTCCCCCGCACCGGAGTCACCGCGAAGGAGCGGGAGCGCGACCGGGTGAGTCTCGCGCCGCTCGCCGCCCTGATGGCGGGGCTGCTCCTGATCGGCGGATTCCTGCTGGCCCGCTGGGGCAACGAGCCCTTCGAGCGGATCCGTCCGGGCGAGGTCGCCGCCATGGAGTACGTGTACCAGCACGACAAGCCGACCACACGGCTGCTGTGGATGAGCAATGACACGGTGGACAACGTGACGCCCGCGATGCCCTGGGGCACCCGGGACATGGAGAAGGTGGAGTACGTCCCGACGCTCGCGCCCGCCGATCCGGTACTGGTGTCGGGCCTGGTGAAGTCACTCAAGGACGCCGGCCCCAACTCGTACCTCATGATCAACCGCAGCCAGGTGATCTATCTCCAGATGGATGTGGGCTACTCGGCGAGCTGGGAGTCCCGGCTCATCCGCCACCTCGACGACCGGCAGGAGCTCAAGAAGGTCTTCGTCAACGACGACGTGACCATGTACACCATGCGCGATCAGCCGGAGGGCAAGGTCGCGAAGCCCGATCCCGGGCCGATCGGCCCTCAGGTGACCTGGACGCCCTGGTCGGTCGTGGGCGGGCTCGCGGCGATCGCGCTGATCGTGCTGCTGACGGTACGCGAGGTGGTACGGGTGGCCGTGCGGCCGAGCGTGCGGCAACTTCGGTGGCTGCAGAGCAGCTTCTGGTTCTCACTGCCGCTGCTGGCGGTGCTGCTGGCCTCGCTGGTGCAGCGGTTCGTGACGATGGCGTGAGGCGCGCGGGGTGCGGGGCGGGGCCGGTGAGTGGTTCAGTGGCTCAGCGGTTCAGTGGCTGAGCGGTTCAGCGGTTCAGCCACTTCACCCCGTACGCGCCCATGTCGAACCGCTTCCCGTCGACCTTCACGCTGATCTCCCGGTCCAGGGTGTTCACGACGACGACCGCCTTGTCGTCGGCGAGGACCCGTACGTTGGGCACGTCGTCGGCGGCGACGGACACCTTCTCGTACCTCGTGCCCGGCGGGAACTCCTTGTTGAAGCGGGAGAGCAGGTCGAGCATGGGCAAGGCCTTACCGCCGTCGCTGGTGTCGGTCGGAGACCAGAGGCAGCCGGCGCAGGCGGAGCCCTTCTCGTTCTCGGGGTTCCAGTAGAAGGCGGAGGTGGTGCCGCCGCGGGCCATCGCGATCATGCCTGACGCCTGGACGGCGACACGGCGCGGCTCGGACCAGCCCTCCCGCTCGTCGTCGGCGTCGGCCGGTTCCACGTAGTACTCGGCCCACCACAGCGGCAGGCCGCGGGTCCGCTCGCGCACCCAGCGGGAGACGGCCGTGAACTTGGCGGTGGCCGCGAACTCGTCGGGCAGCAGCTCGTCGTCCTTGGTGTAGCTGGAGCCGTCCACCACGACGAAGTCCGCGCCCGCCTTGTTCTTGTTCCAGTAGTCGAAGGCGTCGAGGATGCGCTGGTCCATGGCGCCCCACGGGCCCTTCACCGTGGTCGAGGCGTCTTCCTCGCGCGGGTCGAGGCTGTCCATCACCAGATAGGGACCGCCCACCCGGATGTCCTTGTTGACGTTCTTGAGCGCCTTGTAGACCAGGTTGTAGAGCTCGGTGTAGCCCTCGTAGTCCCAACGCGCCTCGGCGTCGTTCCAGAAACCCTTGAACTCGTTCCACACGACGAAGTGGCGTACGTCCGGATAGCGCTTGGCGACGGTCGCGGCGAGCGCGGCGAAGTCCTTGTAATGGGCGCGCTCGGGGGCGGTCTCCAGGGCCTCCTGGCTCCAGTCGGTGTTGTCGGAGCCGGACTTGCCGCCCTTCATCCAGTCCGGGGCGCAGCACAGGGTGACGACCGGGGTGCCGCGTGACTCACGGATGAAGTCGATACGACGGTCCATGTCCTCGAAGTCGTAGAGCCCCTTGACCGGCTCGGGGTTGCCCGAGCCCCAGCCCATGATGTGCTGGATCTGCGGCAGGGGCTGTGCGCGCAGGCGTTTCTCCACCCGTTTCGTGGCGGCGTCGCTGCCCTCGTCGGCGCTGAACTGGGTGTGGGTGAAGCCCCATCCGACGTCCGGTTTCGTCTCCCCCCGCGGGAGGGCGGGCGTGCCGTGCACCTTGTCGCCGTCGCGTGTCGTGCCGGCGGCGCTTCCCTCGTCCCCGGGCAGGGTGTTGATCAAGGTCAGCACCAGGGCCAGAGCGGCCACGCCCACGCCGAGCAGAGCGGTGAGTCGCCACCGCCGCGCCCCCGAATTCCACCCATGACGTCCCATCAAGGACAACAGTAACGTCGTGGGGCGGCGGTAGGGCAGCTTCCGGTGCACACCTGGGGCTGCATTTCCTGGAGGTGCGCCCCCGGACTCCCCACCCGAAGAGCCTTCGACCGGGCCCGCGTCAGGAGACCCCACGGACGGGCCGCGGAAATTCGGTGCATAAGACGCCTCGGTGACGGATCATGGCGGCATGTCTGCGAACCCACACGACGCTCTGCCGATCCGGCTCAACGTCGACGACAGCGACTCGCCGTCGGACGTCGTCGACGCGCTGTTCCTCGGCCGCTTCGCGACGGGCGAGCAGCCGCACTCGCACTCCGCGAACATCGACCGGGTGCGGTCCGGGGCGACTCTGCTGCCACCGGATGCCCAGGTGTTGCGATCCGCCCGCGACGACGACCGCAGCGCCACGCTCGCCCAGGGGGACGGATGGACGCTGCTGGTGTCGCGCTGGAACCGCGGTGCCGACGTCACGGTCACAGCGACCAGCGAGGAGCTCGCCGCGAAGGTACTCGGCCAGGCCACGGACGGCGCGGCCGACGACCCGGAGCCACAGCCCGAGAACGTGACGATGGGCTTCTGGTACGTCTCACCGAGGCGCGGTCCGCACCGCACCACGCGCCAGATCTCGGCGGGTACGTGGGAGGAGGTACGGCCGAACTACACCGCGCCGGTGGCGGACGCGATGGACCACCTGATGAAGACCACGCCGGAGGACATCGCGGGCCGGCTGCTCCTGCTGCACGGCCCGCCGGGCACGGGCAAGACCTCGGCGCTGCGCACCCTGGCCCGCTCCTGGCGGGACTGGTGCCAGGTCGACTGCGTCCTGGACCCCGAGCGCCTCTTCTCTGACGTCGGCTATCTGATGGACATCGCCATCGGCGAGGACGACAGCACGGGCAAGGGGCGCTGGCGGCTGCTGCTCCTGGAGGACTGCGACGAACTGATCCGCGGCGAGGCCAAGCACACGGCGGGTCAGGCCCTGTCGCGCCTGCTCAATCTCACCGACGGTTTGCTGGGACAGGGCCGCAACGTCCTGGTGGGCGTCACGACGAACGAGGACCTGGAGCGCCTCCACCCGGCCGTCGTCCGCCCCGGCCGCTGCCTGGCCCGCATCGAGGTCGGCCCCCTGACCCACCGCGAGTCGGTGAACTGGCTGGGCACCGAGGAGGGCGTGGGCCGCGAGGGCGCGACCCTGGCCGAGCTGTACGCCCTGCGCCGGGGCACGTCACCGACGTCGGTTCCGGGCGCTCGCGAGGGCGCGGACGCCGGGCTGTACCTGTAGCGCGGAGGAGGGGCCGGCGGATCGTACGGCGAGTGGTGCTTTGATGGTGGTATGACCCTTTTCTTGGGTACGTCGGGATGGCAGTACAAGGACTGGCGCGGTGTCCTGTACCCGCCCGGGGTGCCCACGCGGCTCTGGCTGGAGGAGTACGCGGCGCGGTTCGCCACGGTCGAGATCAACAACGCCTTCTATCGGCTGCCGTCGCGGGAGACCTTCGAGGCCTGGCGGGAGCGCACACCGCCGGACTTCGTCGTGGCCGTCAAGGCGAGCCGCTTCCTGACCCACATCAAGCGCCTGCGGGACCCCGAGGAGCCGGTGCACCGGCTGATGAGCCACGCCGCCGGACTCGGCGACCGGCTCGGACCGGTGCTGCTCCAGCTCCCGCCCACGCTGCGCGCCGACGCCGGCCTCCTCGACGACTGCCTCGCCGCCTTCCCGGCCGGCACCCGGGTCGCGGTCGAGCCGCGCCATGACTCCTGGTGGACGCCCGCGGTCCGCGAGGTGCTCCAGACACGGCGTGCCGCGCTCTGCTGGGCCGACGTCCTGTCCCGGCCGGTGACCCCGCTGTGGCGGACCGCCGACTGGGGCTATGTCCGCTTCCATGTGGGCCGCGCCCGACAGTGGCCGCACTACGGCCGGCAGTCCCTGCTGACCTGGGCGCGACGGATCGCGGACGCCTGGCCCGACGACCGCGACGTATACACGTACTTCAACAACGACCCCCACGCAGCGGCGGTCCAGGACGCCCTGGCCTTCGCCCGAGCCGCCACAGCAACAGGCCTGACAGTCACCCGCACCCCACACCGGCTACCGCCCACCGCGGCGGACGCCCACAGAGGGCTCGCCGACTGAGAACGCGCCGACGGAAGCGCCCCCTCAGGAGCGCGGGGCTGTCACATCATGCGGCTCCGCCGCGTGGGCGCGACCAGCCACGACCGACCCGCACCGTCACTCCACCCGGCCGCGCAGCGTTCAGTCGCCGTAAGCCGCGCGCAGCGCATCCCGCACGGCGTCGAGCGCCGCCGACTCGGCAAGCCCGAGCCGCCGCACCCGCTCGGCATAAGCCTGCGCAGCAGACGCGGCCTCCCGCTCGGCCGCCGACCCCGCGGACGCGACGAACGTTCCGTTGCGGCCCCGCGTCTCGATCACCCCGTCGGACTCCAGCGCCCGGTACGCCTTGGCGACCGTGTTCGCGGCGAGGCCGAGCGATTCGGCCAGCCCTCGCACGGTCGGCAGCCGATACCCCACCGGCAGGTCCCCGGCCCGAGCCTGCTCGGAAATCTGCGAGCGCACCTGCTCGTAGGGTGCGACCCCCGAACCGTCATCAATGTCGATCTCCAACGTCACCCAGTGATTGTCCCGCACGCCACGAAAAATGAGAGGCGCCCCGGCCACGCCCACGCGTAGCGTGCGGCCTCATGACAGTGATCGTCCGCGACTTCCGGCCGGGAGACGCCGAGGGCTTCGCCCGCATCCGGCACCTGTCCCTCCCCTTCATGCTCTTCACCGCCGAGTCCATCGCCTACGACGTCGCGCATGCCCATCCCGACGCCCACTTCCAGCCGCTGGTCGCCGAGAAGGACGGCGAACTGATCGGAACGGCCCAGGTGGGCCTGGTGTACGACAGCCCGCAGCCCGGCCAGGGCTGTCTGAACGTGTACGTGCACCCGGAGCGGCAGGGCCACGGCGCGGGCTCGCTGCTGGTGCGCACGGCCGAGGAGCGCCTGGCCGTGCTGGGCTCGACGAAGCTCTTCTCCTGGGTCCTGGACGCCCCCGCGAACCGCGCCTTCGCCGAGAAGCGCGGCTACCGCGCGAGCCGCTCCGCGCACTTCCTGCGCCTCGATTTGGCGAACGGCACACTGCCGCCACGCCAGGCGCTCCCGCCGGACGTCGAACTCCGTAGCGCCGCGGACTTCGCGGACGACCCGCGCCCCCTGTTCGCCCTGGACGCCGAGACGCTGGCGGACGAGCCGGGCGACATCACGCACGAGTTCACGGACTACGGGGCCTGGCTCCGGGAGACCTGGAACCATCCGCTGCTCAGCCACGAGTTGACCACGGTCGCCCTCGTCGACGGGCACCCCGCCGCGTTCAGCGCGGCCCGCACGGACGGTGCCACCCGCTACGGCACCGTCATGACCGGCACCGCCCGCGCCTTCCGCGGCCGCGGACTCGCCAAGCTCGCCAAGAACGACTCCCTGCACCGCGCCCGCGCCGCCGGGTACACGGAGGCGTTCACGGGCAACGACAGCGGCAACGGCCCGATGCTGGCGATCAACAACTGGTTCGGCTACGAGGTCTGCGCGACGGAGGTCTGCCATGTCCGTGAATTCGACTGAGCCCGCGGACGAGTTGGAGGTCGTCCTCGTCAAAGGCGGCCGCACGAAGCTGCGCTACGCCGCCGAACTGCTCGACGACGACGGCAACCGAATCGCTGTCCGCGCCCCGTGGGCGGGCGAAGGCGTCCGCGACTTCGGCTTCGTACGCTTCGAGGCCGGTGATGTCTTCACCGAGTACTACTGGCGCGACCGCTGGTACTCGGTGAAGGAGGTGCGCGACTCCACGGGCACGCTCAAGGGCTGGTACTGCGACATCACCCGCCCGGCCGCGCTCCGGGGCACCGAACTGATCGCCGAGGACCTCGACCTGGACCTCTGGCGCTCGGCGGACGGCACGTCCGTACTGCGCCTGGACGAGGACGAGTTCGCGGACAGCGGCCTGACGGAGACGGACCCCGAGGCCGCGGCGGCCGCCGTGGCAGCCCTCGACGAGCTGGAACTCCTGGCCCGCGAGGGCGGCTTCGACGCGCTCCTCGCTTAGACCACCGCCACCACCCCGTACCGCTCGTCGTCCACCTCCCGTCCCCAGAGCAGCGCGTCGTCCGACAGCCGCTCCACGCGCACGTCCCGCACCAGGGGCGCGAGCAGCCCGGTCAGCCGGGCGGCGGGTATGCCGACCGGGCTCACCGTCCCCCACACGCCCTCTATGAGGACGAGCCGGCCTCCGGGGCGGAGGAGCCCGCACCAGTGCCGCAGGGCGCGCTCGGGATCGGGCAGCGTCCACAGCACATGTCGCACGAGCACCACGTCGAACCGCTGTTCGCCGACCGGCGGGGCGGCGGCGTCACCGACGAAAAACACGGCGTCGCGGCCGGCCAGTTTGGCGCGGGCGAGGTCCACCATGCGGGGCGAGAGGTCGACGCCGGTGACCCGGTGCCGCTGCTCGGACGCCAGGAGGGACAGGCTGCCGGTGCCGCAGCCCAGGTCCAGAACGTCGGACGGGCCGCGCGGCAGCCAGCCGAGCAGCCGGGCTGCCCAGGCCTCCCGGACGGCGGGGTCGCGCAGCCCGTGGTCCGGCTCGTCGTCGAAATCGGCGGACTCGGCGTCCCAGTCGACGCCCGCCCGCGTTTCGACATCGCTGTTGATGGACATGTCACCGTTACTCGTCATGTGCCCACAGTGACACCCGCCACTGACAACGATGGGAGGGAGCGTGACGACCGCCACTGACAACGCAGGCAGGAGCGTGACCGTCGCCACTGACAGGTGGACATCGATGAGTCACGCTCCCCGAAAGGGTCTACCTCCGTACAAAACACGGAACCCGGTGGACACAAGGAGGCCGTCATGCGTCGTGTGACCCTGCAGAAGCCCCTCAGGAAGTCGGATTCCCGCCGTGTACGGGACGAGGCCGACGAACGGACCGCCGAGCGCCCGGAGGTCCGAAAAGACATCCACCGCACCTGGTGGCCCGACGGATGAGAATCGTCAGGGCGTCAGCCGCTTGCGGTAGTGGAGCCGGTCGTACGGCCCCTCCACACGACGCTCCATGAGCTCGTACCCGTACTTCGGGTAGATCTTCTGGTTCTCCCACATCATCGCGTTCGTGAGAAGCCTGACCTCGGGCAGTCCGAGCGCACGCGCGCGTGCGTCCACGAAGGCGAGGAGCCGCCGCCCGATGCCCTGCGCGTGGGCGTCCGGGTGGACGGCGATGATGTCGAGGTAGAGATGGTCCGCGTGCTCCTCCAGGACGAGGAGCCCCACGACCGGATCCCCGGTGACGTACACCCGCCCCGCCGTGATGTTCGCCGCGTGGTCCGCTTCCATCGGCATGGGGACGATCCCGATGCGCTCGATGTAGGGATGGAAAGCCGCGTCGATCACGGCCTTCACGGCGGGTTCGTCTTCGGCTTCGGCGAGGCGGATGTCGTCGCTCATACCCGAACGCTATGCCCGGACGCCATGCCCGAACACCGCGTGCTCGTACGAGTGGTTTCTTATCCCAGGGCGGAGGCGCAGTTGGTCGGGGTGGCGTGCGCCGGGTCGAGGGCGTTCGCCACCTCGTGGTACGCGACGCGGTCGAACAGGCCGATCGCCACATGCTCGGAGAGATCGACCGCGCACAGGTCCTGGAGCAGGACGTTGCGTACGTTCGCCCCGTCGAGGAACCCAGAGCGGTACGGCGTCACCACCTCGTCGTACCGGGTGGCGATGACCGTGTAGCGGACACCCGCGACGGTGTCGCCGCCCGCGTTGAGCTTGGCCAGGAAGGCGGAGCCGGCGATCTGGTCGGCGAGGCCCGGCGTGGCCTTGGACAGCAGATCGCTCGCGCCGGGGAAGTACGGCAGCAGGTTGGCGAGGCCGGACAGTGTGGTGCCGTGGTTGTCGGGGGCCAGCCCGACGAGGGCGTTCACCTTGGCGGCTCCGCCGAGGAACTTGAGGTAGTAGCGGGGCATCATGCCGCCCTGCGAGTGGCCGACGAGGTCGGTCTCGGCGGCACCGGTCGCGGCGAGCACCTTGTCGACGAAGGCCCGGAGTTGCTCTGCCGACTTGTCGATGGGGCCGAGGCCGTGGAAGAGGGGGACGCCCGGCAGTTGACCGTAGTCGAGGGAGAAGACGCAGTAGCCGCGTTTCTTCAGGTACGGCGCGAGGGCCAGCCAGTTGTCGACGGAGTTCCCGAAGGTGCCGTGGACGAGGACGACGGGGCGCGGGTGGGCGGCGGACGGTTTGCAGGAGTAGTCGTTCCAGCCCGTGCTGGGCGCGGATTCGGCTCGGGCGGTGGCGGCGGGGACGACGGTGACGGCGGCGGTCAGCAGGAGCGCGGTCAGGAATCCGGGCACTCGCTTCCAGGGCAGCATCGTGTGATCTCCTTGCGGCTCAAGGGAGTTGCGACGGCGTACGCCCTGTGATCCGGATCACGAGGATGCTGTTCTTTTGTCAAATTACGATCCAGTAGTAAAAGTGTGAAGTTACGCGTCAGTAAAAACTTTCCGTAACAGCCGGCGGCAGCGGTGAACCTGACGCACGCTGACGCGCTGTCACCAGATGGGCTTGATGGGGCCATGGGGCGCGATGCGCAGCAAACCGTGACGCAGCGCTCGGACTTCACGCTCGCCGAGCAACTCGGCCCACGGCCGTACGGCCTCCGCGGCCGCCTCCTCGGCGGCACGGGTACACGCCCATCCCTGTTCGGTCAGTACGACCAGCCGCGCGCGGGCGTCATCGGGATGCGGCCGCCGCTCGGCGTACCCCTTGCGCACGATCTCGTCGACCAGCTGACTCGCCGCCTGCTTCGTCACGCCCAGATGGGTGGCGAGTTCGGTGACCGTCGCTCCGGCCGGGGCGAGCCGGGCGAAGGCGAAGCCGTGCGCGGGCCGCACCCCTTCGAAGCCGCGCGCCTCCACCCCGTCATGGATGCGCTGAGTGAGCTCGCCCGCCACAGCGAGCAGGGCGGCGGACAGGGTCATGGCCTCGGAGTTCTGCACGCATGCATTGAACACCCTTGACGAACTGGTCAACCTGCTTGACCATATCCGTGAGCCACATAGTCAAGTAACTTGACCATCTCAGCTTTCGGAGGCATCCATGCCAGTCGTCCGCGCGTCCGACGCCGTGACCCACGAGATCCACGGCGCCCGCTTCATCTCGTACGCCACTCCCCTGACCGGCAGCAAGGAGCTCTGCGCCTGGCGGGGAGAGATTCCCGCCGGGACCAAGGCGCCCGTGCACACGGTCAACCGGGAGGAGATCTTCCATCTGCTCGACGGCGAACTGCTGATCACGCTCGACGGTCGTACCGAACGGATCGCCGCGGGTGACACGCTGATCATCAACCCGGGTGCCACCCTCGGTGTCGAGAACCCGACCGACCGGACCGCGGTCTCCTGGGTCACCACCTCCATCGGCCTGGAGGCGGAGCTCGCCGACGGCAGCCGGATCACCCCGCCGTGGGCCAACTGAGACTCACACGAGGGCCAGCGTCCCCGGGAACACCGCGCGCGGCCCGAACTTGGCCCGCGCCCGGTCCGCCACCTCCTCGATACGGCGGGCCTTCTCGTCCAGCTCGTCGAAGGTGAGCTGGTGGGAGGCCTGCTCGGCGGGGTCCAGACCCTCGGCGCGCAGGGCGATCGCACGGACCCGGGCGCGCTGGAGGCCGAGCGCCTCGTACATGCGGTACGCGGCGTCGGTGAGCGCCGAGGAGTGGGCGGTCGGCTCGGGGAGCGTACGACTGCGAGTGGTCGTGGAGCGGTCGGCGTAGCGCACGGTAAGGGTGAGCGTGCGGCACACCTTCTCCAGGGCGCGCAGCCGGGCGCCCAGTTCCTCGGCGGCGGAGAGCAGGGCACGGCGGTGCCTGTCCGGGTCCAACTCGTCGCGCGAGAAGGGGCGTTCGGCCGCGAGGGAGCGGGAGACGGCATTGGGTACGACGCGGCCGCGGTCGATGCCCTGGGCCTTCTCGTGCAGTTCGCGACCGCCGCGGGCGCCGCAGAGCCGTTGCAGGGTCGACAGCGGCGCGGCGGCGACCTTGCCGACGGTGTCGAGGCCGTACTCGCAGAGGGTGCGGGCGGTGGCGGCGCCGACTCCGGGGAGCGTGGCGACCGGCTGTTCGTCCAGGAACTCCGCGAGGGCACGGGGCTCTTCGGGCACCACGCGAGTCTCTCCGGGCCCGGTGCCGCGCAGGGCCATCCGCGCGAACATCGGCCCGGACCCGGCTCCGATCGCGCACTCGACCCCGTACCAGGCGAGCGCCCGGACGCGTATCAGCGCGGCCAGCTCCACGGCGTCCCGCCCGAAGTACCGCTCGGCGCCCCGCAAGTCCACCAGGGCGCCGTCGGGCGGCAGCGCCTCGATGACAGGGGTGAACCCCTCGAGCATCCCGAGGAGCTCGGGCAGGGCGGCCTCGCGCGTCGGAGGCAGTTGGAAACGTACACAGAGGATGGTCATCCCGCACTCCCCGGACTCTGGTGCCACAACTTCCTTCCGCTCGCGGGCCCTTCGCCCGCCGGGCGCAGATCCGCCCACGGATGCATTTCGTATCCCGTGGGCAAATGGATTCGACGGCCGTCCGCCGAATCCCCTTCGCCCCGGGAGCCGGCGGGAGCCCCGGCCTCCTCGGCCTCCTCCCCGGCCTCCCCGGTCGCCACGTTGTTCGGCTCCGCCAGCCGCAGGGCGACCCCGTCCAGCCCCTCCTCGCGCCGCAGTTCCACCAGGTCGGCGAGGTTCCAGGCCGCCGACCCGACCACGCTGAGGCTGCGCGGGCCGCGGCGCTGGACCACACCGCGCACGAGCAGGAGCCAGGAGTGGAAGACGGTGTGGGCACACGCGTCGTGGGAGTCGTCGAAGAAGGCGAGGTCGACCAGGCCGGTGCCGTCGTCCAGGGTGGTGAAGATGACTCGCTTGCCGGAGCGGATCGGCGGGGTCTGGGTGGCCGCCTTGGCGCCCGCGACCAGCACCGCCTCGCCGTGCCGGGTCTCGCGCAGCCGGCGTGCCGTGACCACGCCCAACTCCTCCAGGAACTCCCGGTAGTCGTCCATCAGATTGCGGGACACGTCCATGGAGAGCACGCCCAGCTCGGCGCTGAGCCTCTCCGCGTCGTCGAGGTCGGGCAGCCCGACGAAGGCGGTGTTCCGGCCACCGGACAACGGGAGCTGTCCCCCGCGCACGCCCGGCGCACCCCGGTGCAGCTCGGTCAAGTGCAGTTGCAGATCACGGCGATTGGCGCCGAACGCGTCCAGCGCGCCGACCTGCGCGAGCCGCGCGGCAAGCGGACGGCTCGGGCGGGCCCGCTCCCAGAAGTCGACCAACGAGGCGTACGGCTGCCCGTCCGCGATCCGCTCCGCCTCGGCCTTGTTGATTCCGTATACGTCGGAGAGCGCCAGCCGCACGCCCCACCGGTCCGGAGAATCCCCTTTACCGCACACCAGTTCGATCCGATGTGCGACCGCCGATCGGTTCACGTCCAACGGCAGGATCGGCACTCCGCGCCGCCGCGCGTCCGCGAGCAGCAGCCGCTTCGGGTACATCCCGGGATCGTGCGTGAGCAACCCGGCGTAGAAAGCGGCCGGATGATGGGCCTTCAGCCACGCCGACTGGTACGTCGGTACGGCGAAGGCGACCGCGTGCGCCTTGCAGAAGCCGTACGAACCGAAGGCCTCGACGATCTCCCAGGTGCGCTCGATCGTCTCCGCGGAGTACCCCTTCGCGGCCGCCTGCTGCGCGAACCAGGAGCGGATCCGCTCCTGCGACTCGGGATCGGACAACCCGCGCCGCACCTGGTCGGCCTCGTCCCGTCCGCAGCCGGTCATGAGGTGCACGATGTCGATGACCTGCTCGTGGAAGACCACGACCCCGTAGGTCTCCCGCAGCGGTTCCGCCAGGTCCGGGTGCGGATAGCGGACCGGCGCCCGGCCGTGCCGCGCCTCGATGAACGGACGCACCATGTCGGCGGCGACCGGCCCGGGGCGGAAGAGGGAGATATCGACCACGAGGTCGTGGAAGGTCGCGGGCTGGAGCCTGCCGACCAGGTCCCGCTGTCCCGGCGACTCGATCTGGAAGCAGCCCAGGGTCTCGGTGGACCGGATGAGTTCATACGTCGCCGGGTCGCCCTCGGGCACCGCGTCCAGGTCCACGGGCACTCCCGTCGCCCGCTCGACCTCCGCGACCGCGTGCGCCATCGCGGACTGCATCCGCACGCCCAGCACATCGAGCTTGAGCAGCCCGAGATCCTCGACGTCGTCCTTGTCGAACTGCGCCATGGGGAACCCCTCGCCGCTGGTCGGCATGACCGGCGTACGGGCGAGGAGGGAGGCATCCGAGAGAAGCACTCCGCAGGGATGCATGGCGACTCCGCGCGGCAGGGCGTCGAGCGCTTCGACCAGCTCCCACAGCCTGCCGTACCGCCCCTCTTCCCGCTGGAACTCCCTTGCCAGCGCACGGAGTTCGGGAAGTTCGTCCAGTGCCGCGCGGGCGTCGCGGGCGCGGATGTGCGGGAAGGACTTGGCGATCCGGTCGATGTCGGCGGGGTCCATGGAGAGCGCGGCGCCGACGTCGCGGATGGCGTGCCGTACGCGATAGGTCTCGGGCATGGCGACGGTCGCGACGCGCTCGGTGCCGAACCGGTCGATGATCGCGCGGTACACCTCCAGCCGGCGCGCGGACTCGACGTCGATGTCGATGTCCGGCAGGGCCAGTCGGCGCTTGGACAGGAACCGCTCCATCAGGAGCCCGTGTTCGACGGGGTCCGCGTGCGCGATACCGAGGAGATGGTTGACGAGGGATCCGGCGCCGGAGCCGCGCGCGGCGACCCGGATGCCCATCTTCCTTATGTCGTCCACGACTTGAGCGACCGTCAGGAAGTAGGAGGCGAAGTTGTGGTGGGCGATGATGTCCAGCTCCTGGTGCATCCGCTCCCAGTACGCGCGCCGTGAGTCGTAGCCGCGCAGCACCATCCCCGCCGCCGCGCGCGAGGCCAGCACGCGCTGCGCGGTGCGGCGCCCGGCGCCGACGAGGTGCGGCTCGGGGAAGTGGACGGCCCCGATGCCGAGGTCGTCCTCCGGGTCGACGAGGCACTCGGCGGCCGTGGCCTCAGTCTGTTCCAGCAGACGGTGCGCGGCGTCGCGGCGGTGTCCCGCGGCCTCGACGATCCGTTCGGCGGCGCCGGACATGGCTCCCGCGTCCTTGAGCCAGCGCTCGCCGCTGTCCAGCTCCTTGCGGGGGTCGATGGGGACGAGGCGGCGGGCGGCGTCCAGGACGTCGGCGACCGGGCCCATGCCCGGATCGGCGTACCGGACGGCATTGCTGAGCACCGAACGCACCCGTTGCTCGGCGGCGAAGCCGACGGTACGGGCGGCGAGGCGCAGCGAGCCGGGGCCGGTGCCCTTGCGGCCGTGCCAGACGGCTTCGAGGCGCAGGGCGTCACCGTAGATCTCCCGCCAGGGCGCGAGCAGCTTCGCGGCCCGGTCGGGGCGGCCCGCGGCGAGCGCGCGGCCCACATCGGAGGCGGGGCCGAGCAGCACGGTCAGGCCCTCGGCGTGGTTGTCCGCCCAGGGCAGCAGTGGCGGACCCTCGCCGGCATGCGATGCAGTAACGATTCTGCACAGATCGGCCCAGCCGCTCGCACCGTTCCGGGCGAGAAAGGTCACGCGGGGTGTCGACTCATCGATGAAGGCACCGCCACGCACGGGGGCACGTCGCCGCGCCCGCCGCTCCGGCTCCCCCGGCGGAGCCACCGCGAGTTCCGCCCCGAACAGCGGACGCACCCCCTCGGCGGCACAGGCCTTGGCGAACCGGACCGTACCCGCGAGGGTGTCCCGGTCGGTGAGTGCGAGGGCGTCCAGACCCCGCTCGGACGCACGCTCGGCCAGCCGCTCCGGATGAGAGGCCCCATAACGTAGGGAAAACCCGGAAACGGTGTGCAGATGCGTGAAACCCGGCACACGCACCTCCACTACCCAGGGGCTCCCACGCCAGCCCTCGAACATTCGTTCCCTACTCCCTCGCCCCCACCATAGACCAATTCTCGAACGGATGTACGACATCCGCACGGGCACGCCCCACCTGCGGAAACGCGAAAGTCCCGCCCCCGCAAAAGCGCGCGGGGACGGGACTCTCCGAGTCGGTGGAGCCGTCAGCCGATCTCGGTGCCGGTTGCCTTGAGGGCCTCCGTGACCGGCTGGAAGAAGGTCTCGCCGCCGGAGGTGCAGTCGCCGCTGCCGCCGGAGGTGAGGCCGATCGCCTTGTCGCCGGCGAAGAGCGAGCCGCCGCTGTCACCGGGCTCGGCGCAGACGTCGGTCTGGATGAGCCCCTCGACGACGTCGCCGCTGCCGTAGTTCACGGTGGCGTTCAGGCCGGTGACCTTGCCGTCGTGCACCTGCGTGGTGGAACCGCTGCGGGTGACCTCCTGGCCGACGGTGGCCTCGGCCGCGCCCGTGATCTTCTGCGAGGAACCGTTGTAGAGGTTCACCTCGCTCGGGTGCTCCGTGTCCCCGCTGTACTTCACCAGGCCGTAGTCGTCGCCCGGGAAGCTGGAGTCCGCGTTCTCGCCGATCGCGTTGCCGTCCGAGTCCGACCAGCTGGTGATCGCCTCGGTGCAGTGCCCGGCGGTCAGGAAGTGCGGCTCCCCGCCCTTGACCACGTTGAAGCCGAGCGAACAGCGGCTGCCG
Organism: Streptomyces montanus; assembly: GCF_005786655.1. Classification (NCBI taxonomy): domain Bacteria; kingdom Bacillati; phylum Actinomycetota; class Actinomycetes; order Kitasatosporales; family Streptomycetaceae; genus Streptomyces; species Streptomyces montanus. The sequence continues at coordinate 2,277 of NZ_VBZC01000029.1, read as the reverse complement.
CCACCGGTGATGGCGTCACCGCCGGCGATGAAGGGCTTGAACTCCCCCTTCGTGGTCTTGAGTTCGACCTTGGAGCCGAGTTCGTCGACGACCTTGTTCAGCTTGGTCATCTTCGCGCCCTTGACCGTGCGGTCCGCGGTGACGACGACCTTGTTGGTCGCGGGGTCGGTCGCCCACGAGGTGCCGGGGATGGTCGCGTCCTGCTTCAGCGTCGTACGGGCGCTCTTGAGCTCGGCGAGGGAGTTCTCGACGATTCTCGCCTTGGCTCCCGCCGCCTTGACGGCTTCGGCCGAGGCCTTGTCGAGCACGTTCACGACGAGGTTCTTGGCCTTCGCGTCGTAATACGTTCCCGCCGCGTCGGCGCCGAGGTCCTTGGCGAGCGTCGAGGCGAGCTTTCCGGCCGCCGCGACCGAGAGGGTCTCGGGCGTGGGTGCGGGCGCGGTCTCACTCGCGTTCGCGGACTGGAAGGTAACTCCCGCGGCCACCAGTGCGGCGATACCCGCACCTGCCACGGCGGCACGCCGCTTGGGTATGCGTCGGTGCTTCAACTTGCGTCCTCCTGTGGGGGGTCGGCCGCGGCGGTTATGGGGACCACCGAGACCGAAAGGGCGTACGGACATGGACATGACAGACAGAAAAGCCACATCCACGCCAGCGGACACCGACCACTATCGCGAGGCACCCAGGGACACACAAGGTCGACTTCAGGACGGGCACTCTCCAACAAGTGCATACCCCCGGCTGGTTGACGCGCGTTGACCCGCCGGAATAAAGACCATGTCAGTTCCCGCAGCAAACACTACGAGCGAGTAACTAAGGGCAGCGCGTGAGGTCTAGCCCTGTCCGGATTTCGACCCTTCGGGGTCCGGATCGAACGACTCCAGTACGGGCGGAAGTTGCTCCCGCATCGATTGCTCCCCCGCCGCGGGCATCGACGGCACGGACCGCTCCGGCTCGGACGACGGCTCCTTCGCCTCCGGCAACGGCTGCTGAGACTGGGACAACAACCGCTGAAGCTGGGCGAACAACTGCGGGGAGAGCAGCGCCTGCTGCTGGGCGGAAGCCGACTGCCCCTCGGACGGCGACGACTGACCCTCGGACGGCAACGGCTGCTGAGCGGCCGGCGTCGGCTGCTGCGCGCGCTCCAGGAAGCGCAGCAGCTCCACCGGGAAGGGCAGCACCAGCGTGGAGTTCTTCTCGGCCGCGACCGCCACCACGGTCTGCAGCAGCCGCAGTTGGAGGGCGGAGGGAGTGTCGGCCATCTCCTTGGCGGCCTCGGCCAGCTTCCTGGAGGCCTGCAGTTCCGCGTCGGCGTTGATGACCCTGGCCCGCCGCTCGCGGTCGGCCTCCGCCTGCCGCGCCATCGACCGCTTCATCGTCTCCGGCAGCGACACGTCCTTGATCTCGACACGGTCGATGGAGACGCCCCACTCCACGGCCGGACTGTCGATCATCAACTCCAGCCCCTGGTTGAGCTTTTCGCGGTTGGAGAGCAGATCGTCCAGCTCGCTCTTGCCGATGATCGAGCGCAGCGACGTCTGCGCCATCTGCGAGACCGCGAACCGGTAGTCCTCGACCCGCATGATCGCGTCGGCCGCGGACACCACCTTGAAGTAGATGACGGCGTCCACGCGCACCGTGACGTTGTCCCGCGTGATGCCGTCCTGCGCGGGCACCGGCATCGTCACGATCTGCATGTTGACCTTCTGGAGCTTGTCCACGAAGGGCACGATCAGGGTGAACCCAGGGCCCCGTACACCGGAGCGCAGCCGGCCGAGCCGGAGCACCACACCCCGCTCGTACTGTTTGACGACCCGGGCCGCCGCCATCGCGTACACCGCTCCGACGGACACGAGCGCTGCTCCCGCCGCCACCAGCTCCTCGACCATGACGACCCCCCCAGGGTCCGTACCGAGCGCATCAGGTGTGTACTTCGAAGGTAACTCCAAGGTGGACGCGAAGGGGAGATGGAGGACACAGGTGCCGAGCAGCGTAATGATGCGGGACGGACGACGGCTGGCGTTCGAGGAGTGGGGCGACAAGGGCGGGACGCCAGTGGTGCTGCTGCACGGCACACCGGGCTGCCGGTACGGGTCGGTGCCCGAGAAGGTGAGGGAAGCGCGCCCCGGGGTGCGGTTCATCGCGTACGACCGCCCCGGGTACGGGGAGTCGGACCGCGGCCCCGGCCGCCGGGTCGCCGACGCGGCGCGGGACGTGGCCGCGGTGGCCGACGCGCTCGGGCTCGACCGGTTCGCGGTGCTGGGCCGCTCGGGCGGC